>NZ_PEIG01000013.1 GCF_002749975.1 Gloeocapsopsis sp. IPPAS B-1203
TTTGGGGGGTGGGGTTCTAGAGCCGTTTGTAATAATTTTGGGTGGGGTTCTAGAGTTATTTGTAATATGTTACAAACTTGGGTATCTGGAAGTTTTAGCGTCGAGCGTGGAATTGCTATAGCCCAACTTTAAAATAAGTTGATTCTCATAACAGCTCTATATCTAGGGGACTAATAGCAAAAAGCGTGCTTTAAAATCCTGTACATGGGTACTGTAGATTTTGTAATAGGTTTTGTAACGATCGCCAAAAATTAGCCAGGAATCAGAGCGCTCGACTCATGACGTTCCGAGCAACCTTCTAGAAGCCTTCGTCGGACGAGTAAGATCAAGAATTTAATGCAAAAGTTCGTTCCAAAATTTCTTGGTTTTCACTTGTCAGGGAACGCTTTTCGTTCTCAATTAGAGAAATTAAGCCTTGGCTGAGTCCGCTAAGTGCGGATAATTTTGGCTGACTCCAACCTTTTTCCTTTCTACGAGCTTTGATTTGGGCACCAGTGAGAGTATATTTTGTCTGGGCTGGTAATCCTACTGGTTGTATTTCAGGCTCGCTAGTTCGTCTAGGAGCGATCGCATCTTTTTTCCAACTTTCTGGAGGATCGATCCATAGCTGTGCTGATAGAAGTTGGTCGAAGAATCCTTTCGGTCTGCTCGGGTTGCTGCGCCCAAAACCAGGAGGTCGCAACTGTGGAGAGTAGGTTTCTGGGTGAAAGTAAAGTTGCCAACCTTTGTCGTGCAGGGCTAACAAGTCCTCGTCCCAACTATTAGCAAGTTTTTTACGAAGTTGGCTATCTTGTCTTGCCGCTTCAATTCTTTGAGAGCCGTAGGCAATTTCCATCAAAGTCTGCGCTACATGATGATTCTGCCGATCAATTTTAGATTTGAAGAGCAGCCACACCATCAATCGGGCGGCACCTTCACGATGTTGCCAAAGGCTCATAATATCCTCCAGCAATGCTTTAGATAGTTCGCCGCACAGACAGTAAGCACTAATATCTCTACGTCCTTCATCGTTGAGAAAGTACTTTGCCCATAGCCCAGCTCGAACAGTAAAAGTGATGCCTGTTAGCTCTTTATTACCAAATAAATCTTGTTGATAGTGGTAACGAATTCCTAATAAATGCCAAAGCCTACCTTCCTCTACAGTAAACCCTTTCGCTTTGCCTTGAGCGGGCCAGGAAACATAAGTTGTAATTTTGCAAGGTTGTTGGGCGATTTCTTTAATTAGTGCTAACTTTTGTTGTCGGTTTTTATCGGTACGTTTTTGAAGACCGAGATAAGCTTCGATTTGCCGATCGTCTATGACGAGTTCCTGTTCCCAAGGGCGATCCAACTGCGTAGCATGGGCAGCATAAATCAGGTGCATACAAGCTGCTCGAATGTCAAAAGTATCAATGACAGCTAGAGCCGCAGCACCTGCTAGTGTTGCTGGATATTCATGTTCCAGGTCTTCCGTTACCCAAAACAGGACTACTCCCTTACCATTTTCAACATCTTTGGCGTAGCACAGCTTACCATTGGGATCGGCGCTCCAAGGCAAATCCTTCCTCTGCGTCAGGATACTACTTGCTCCCCAAATTGGCATTGCTGAAGCCATACTGGTTGTTGTTGAATTGACAAAGAGATCGGGACTAGTTTGAGGTCTATCTGTAAGTTGACGTTGCTTTTTGCTATCCTGTTTCTGAGCCACTTGCCGAGTGGACCGCGTGCGGCGGGTTCCACCTTTAGTAGCTAATTGCTTCGGCTTGCTGCCAGGTATGCTTTTACGCACCATCTCCATTCTACTCCTCAACTTACACATGACTGTAGTACCAATCGCCAGCTACAAGGTATTGCCTTGCTTGTCCGCCACTTACCTTTAACTGCTACGTAGATTTCCTCTACTCGCCAAGAGTCGCCAGTCGCCTATAGGTGGCGGTAACGCTTGTCTAATTCCAAGCTGTAAACTCGTCGAAGCTTTTTACAAACGCTATTATCGTTTGGTTTCCGCATCAGTTTTGCTCTCTTGAGAAGTGCAAAGTCGTCAACGGAGCTATTCGATCTGGGGATAAGATTGGCGAGCTTGTTTCGCTCCTATTCAATTCAGAAGCCGCGTCACCTTGTTGGGGGACGAGTTGCTCGGTTGTTATAGAATCATCTGCTAGCCCAGAAGCTACTATGGCTCTGTCATGGTTAGCGTTGAGGTCAGCCTTTCCTAGGTCAGCTAGGATGAGTGAGTGAATATACTTCTCAATAGTTAAATTATTGGTAGAATAAGCCCTTTGTTGCACAGCTTCTGCCAATTGGGCTGGAAGATAGACAGTATATTGAACGAGCGGTTTATCGCCTTTTCCAAAATCTGCTTTATGGTTGGAGATGGTATGCTCTTGCCAGTATTCGCATTCAAGCGCTCGTTGAACTCCATCTTTTTCTACCATGTTGAGAGTGCCGTGCTGGTAGCAATAGATGGTTTGGTTATCAATAGATTCTCCCCTCCAATGACAGTTCCAGCAACTTTTACAGGGGTTGTCCTTGTCTGCGCGATCGCTTGCTGCTTTGCCCCGATTACCGCTCGAAGAAGACAACTCCTGCTCGTCCGCTTCTGTAGATGCTGTTACACTCGGACTAGGAAGTTGCTGATCGGACTTAAGCAATGCAATCCCGCGTTTGACCGACAGTTCCCCTGAAGCAATTTTATCTATGACGTATTGGCGTTTCTCAACTGATTCTCGTATGACTCTATAAGCAGCATTTATGCTCTGCTCGTTGAGGATCAAACGGAGTGCTGCCGCCTGCTTGCAATCGTCCAAACCTATTGATTGATCGATCAGCTCCACTACCTTGGCAGCTTTAGAGTAAGTCACCCCCGATCCAAGTCCTACCCGTTGTGCAATGCGATCGCGAACTCTGCCAAAGTCATTTACCAGAGTGGAAAAATTTTTCCACTCTGCTCTAGCCGTATTGTTGTTTTGGGTAGCTAATTTTCGCGCTTTAGCTAACTCTGACTCGATACTTTCCCAAGCCTTGCCTTCTCTTACTTTCTGCTCATTGGTCTTCTGGCGGCTAGCATTCTCTAATAGTAGTGCTTGTAGTTCTGCCAACTCGTCCGGAAATTCTCTCTCTACACAGGGTACAGTTTCAAGGCCGAGTTTTATTGCAGCTTTCCAACGCCGATGACCGCTGATAATAATACTTGAAGGAGTAACAACTAAAGGTTTAATCCATCCACTGCAAGATATCAAATCAACCAAATCAGAAACGTCTTCATCATCGCCGTAAATGCTAGTGTTGCGGGGGTGTGGCTTTAATTGATCCAGGGGAACCAATTTATGAAATATTGACTCTAACTCCTGCTTTGGTTCTCTCACCTTAAAAGCTTTAGTTTATGCAAGTGTATAGTTTATAATGCATTATACATTTATTAGATGGAAATGTAATGCAACGCAAACTTGTGAACTGATCGATCTTTGTCACAAAATAGAAATACGTAAATTCACGTAAAGCACGAACTAGTCTCTGTGGAAAACCGCCAATACCGACTGATAGAGTTAATTGAGTCAATGTTGAGTTCCGGCTGGAACCAAACCAGCTTGAGTAGAGCGATTGGTGTGTCTCAGCCGACGATTGGGCGTTGGCTTGCTGGTAAAAATCTTCCAGAGCCAAACTCAAACAACTTCAAAGGACTGGCACGAGCAACTGGCGGCACGGCTGAATCGCTCTTACTCTACCTAGACAGCGAGGTTTCTCTCGACGAATACCTATCTAGTGGCACAAAATACAGCCGCACGCCCGAACAAATCAAAGCTGATATTCTTAGACTAGACCCAACAGAAATTGCTGCGGTAATAGCTTTCTCAGCCGAAGTCTTAGCTAAAAAGTTTCAATATCCCAACACTGATGCCGTAAGCCAGAACTTACATTCAACTGACAATAAGGTTCCAGCGTGAAGTACCCCGCACTATGCGCTAAGCGCACGCTACGCGAACGTAAAAATACGTGCAGGGCTTCCTGACCTCACCCAAAGAAAGCGGGTGATGCCCAGTCTTACAACAGGCTGTTCGGCGTGAATTTCCCCTCTTCCAGAGGTATTTTTGATTCAGAAAAGAGTATCAGGTTGAGGGCAGCATTTGTGTCACGCTCCCAAAAGCTCTTGCATTCTGGACACTCCTATTCACGAGTAGCAAGAGTTAGATCCTCCTTGATGTAGCCACAGTTAAAACATCTTTTGGAACAGGGGAAAAATCTATTTAGATAGCGTATTTCACAACTGTAGATATCCCCTTTATATTTCAATATTGTGAGGAAGTTTCCCCAGGATACATTACTGCGACTTGGGGTCTTCCCGACAGGAATGATAAAGTCTAATATCTGTCTTTTAGGCGGCTGGGCATCATATACTTCTTGGCTTCTCTAGTAATTATGCTCTGTTGCTGTTTCTCCTAGCGTCCTATCTTGGCATCTAAGGCTCGAACCTTGCTTAGATTTTTACAGTTGTTGAGCTGTAACATAGTCACCGCCAACTAGCTCAACTCAGTTTCTTGAGAATATTGAGGCGCTTGCGCGATCGCTGCTTCACGATGATGCTCGAAACAACGGGTTATGCATACAACTTGCTTTAGCTGGGCGCTACCGCGCAAGCGCTCTTAGCAGTTCTAAATTTATCTACTCCATGACTTCAATAGTGAAAACGGGTTCAACAAACGGTCAGCCTAAGCGTTCCCAATTGCCTATATCTATCATGTCTCAGTCTCTCAAAGGGCTAAGTTTACTAGCTGCAAAAATTTGGAGACAGCTTTCTAGGGCTGAAACCCTGGAAGAAGAAGTTGAAATTTTAACTCAGCTGTGGCAAGTTCAAGACGATCGAGAAGCTGCCATTGATGCTCAGGCAGAGTTAGCCGATCAAATTGACGCTGAGATTGCAGCCGTGAAAGCTAGGATGGAGCATTTAGTCAGTATTCACACCAAAGAGCTTGCTCGGCTCGTCCGTTGGCGAGAAAACCTGGATACTACCATCCTGCGTTTGAATGAATCAGGGCTAGTTAGCAGTGAGGCAGCAGGACAGTCTCGGCGAATCCGAATAAAACTCAATCCACCTGCGTGTGAAATCCTCAACCTAAATGAAGTACCTCCAGATTACATCACCGTGAAGGTAGTGGAAGAGCGCAAACCAGATAAAACCAAAATTAAAGCAGCTTGGAGTAAAGGTACTCCAGTACCAGGGACTCGCGTGGAACGCAGGCGCAGGGTCGTCTACGAGATTGCCCCGACCAGCCTAGAGCAGATCAAAGGTGAGGTTCAATCCGTAGCTAAACATTCTCGGCGCTAGGCTGCCCGTTACCTATTACTCATTCCCCATTCAATGTGGGTAGCGCCTATTGAAGCTGTTATGTACCAATTATTTGATTGGATCTACCACAATTAAGGGCAGCGATTGATGCTTTCTACAAACCAACCGTTCCGTGGCAGGCGTTTCGCTTTTCCAACCCTGGACAGCCGACTGTTGCCGATTTGCTCAATGGAGGCGATCGCCTCCAAATTAATTGGGCTTAAAGGGACACCCAGACACAAGATGGTGTCTTTGCCGCTTCAGCCTATCGTTGTGCGCCAGGTTGTGCTGTGCATCTACGAGCGATCGGTGCGTGCGGTGGGCGATCGCTTGCGGCTGCCTCTATCCTGATGACATACACGAAGTCTGGTGTATTCAATATCCCCAACTTTATCAGGAGTGGGAAATTCGTAAACAGCATCGGTTGGGGTACAAGTTTAATGTTAAAGTTGGCGATGCCAAGAAGCGAACGAAGTGGAGTCCACCATTCGTAGTCGTCAACGAACGAATATTGTCACACGTTCATGGAGTAACTTCTGTTGAAGATTGCGAAGTCAAAGTCGTGGAGAAATTTACTCAATTGCAGCAGATAGAGTTGTGGAGTGCTATTTAATTGCTCTAGTCAAAGAAAACTTGAGCTTAGACTATGTTATGCCAAAGAAATAGTTTGCTAAAGCTGTTGACCGAGCTTGTAGTTAGTTATTGTCGGTCAATCTTTGTAGTGAAATCTGCAAGCGAGAAAATCAATTTGAGTACTGCCGACTAGATAGATCAGCCGATGTTCTAAGTCAATTCGGCGCGACCAAACATCTGCATCCAAGTATTTTAATGGTTCTGGTTTACCAATTCCTTGAAACGGGTCTGCCATCACAGCCGTAACCAGATCTAAAATTTTGGATGCTTTTTTATATTCAGTCTTGAACCACCAAGCCAAGTCTTCCTTAAATTGCGAGCTGAATCCAGGACTGCGCTGAATCGGTAGCGGAGTTTCCTCTGATTCATGCTTCTTTCTCTTCGCTGCCAATTCCCAACTCCTGCCGTAGTTCTTCTATTGTCTGAGGCTGAATTTTGCCCAATTTTGATTCGGCGATCGCATCGAGCAGGCGACGACCATTGGCAGGGTTTCGCAACAGATACACTGTTTCAACCAGGCTAGTTAAGTCTGATTCGGCAATCAGCGCCACATTTTCTCCTTCGCGCCGTTTGATGATGAAAACTTGATGGTTTTCAACTACAGAGTCTAATAACTGAAAGAAGCTATTCCTGGCATCCGTTGGAGAAGTAATTTCGTAGGAGAACATAAATGATGTACAGCATTACGTACATTAATTCTACTGAAAATCGATCGAAAGTAGTTAGAGGCGATCGCTTTTTTGGGATGGAACGCTCGATCGAGCTGAAACTTGAAACTGCGATCGCTGCCACTATAAACCGCGAACTTCGAGCCAGCTTTTGGCTACCGCCATTTGCAACTGATAGCTACTAATTGACAATATGGCACGATGGCTTACCTTAGAAGCAGCAGCTCAAGCTGTTTCTGTTCGAGTGCAACAGCTTGAGGAGTGCTTAACCGACAAAGCGCCGGAAGCGCAATTTCAGGCGCACGGACTTTTGTTTGATCGCAAGCGCTGGCAAGCGGGGAAAGAGTTTTTGCAGCTTTTAGAGCAACTTGCAAGCTCCTCGGTATCGGCTGCAACATCTCAAACACTGCAACTTAGCAGCGAGAAAGGGCGTTCGTATCGCTGGCATGAAACCCCGATTCGATTGCAGCTCGTCTGGCTTCCTTTAAATTCAGATGCCAAAGAACGACAGGTGTTGATTGCAGCGTCCAGTTACAATGACTTTCCTATTTCTAACCTGGTAGGCGAATCTGAGTTGGGAGAATTACCCGCTGCTCTAGCTCAGTTATTAGGGGAGCTTAAAGCTGACCTGCCGCTTCGTAAAATTCGCTATCAGCGTCAGCAGTCAAAAGCAAAATCGACCAATTCAGCTCGAGCGTCGGCTCGTTCAACACCACCTTCAGTTGAAACCAAACAACAAATATCGTCCGAAACTACTCAAATTTCACTCTTTTAAAAAATGAGCAATGACATTCATGAAGACAAACTACTCGTTCTTCTCGAAGGACAGCAGCATTGGGTACGCAAATCGATTGCTGACAACGATGATTTATTGCGAATGTTATTTAGTGGGCTTAGCCCCGAACTAGCCGCAGCAGAAATCCAACGAGAGCCAAGTCAAATTAAAATTGTGCCGAAAAAGGGGACAAAAGGGACAATCCATTCATCTTATAACTTGCCAACCGCAGCATCAGTTTTAGCAGTTTTAGATACAGCACCGTCTGAGGTCGATCCTGCTATTTTGATGTGCGTAAAATTGCGAAAAATCGAGTTATTGCAGGGAATTAATCCCTGCAATGCTCAAGCTATTGTGGAGCAGATTGAGACGGCGATCGCTCAATCGCGGCATTCGTCAGATTCAGTTAAGCAGTGCCTAAAACGGCTCGACCAATCCTTGGCTGTTAGCGCGATTCCAGTTGGATTTTAAGTCAGTATGGATATCCCAACTACTTCCGAAGCAGCTATTTATCGACTGCAAAACTATCTACCCAGACTACTTTTGAGCCGGTTTCAAGCCCTAGAGATTCTTGAAGCTAAGCTGAACATTTACCAGATGCTGCATCTGTATCAGGTGTTTTTCCCAAAACAGTTTGCCGCCAGTCGTGCATCTACTCTGCTGATCGGACAAGGACACAGTCAACGAGAGCGTGAGTTGCTCGATTTGCTCTACGAGCATTGCTTTCCACTTCCAGAATGGGCAATGGAGTGGGCATACGAGCAACGGCTAGAACATATTCCCATTGAAGATAAGGGAATCAGTTGGCAGTGTGAAGACGGCATCGAAGGGCTACTGGATGAATGGAAGATCCTAATTCCACTTAGTAGTGAAGGCTATTATTGGTTAATATCAATTGACCAAGATTTGGCAGAGTGGTACGAGTTAGAGTTTGGGATTTCCATTCAAACAATTCAATCTCCCGATCTCGTACCTCAATACTTGTTGAGAAAACGCTGCCTTCAAGCAGGCACTCCGTTAAAATTTCTGCCATTAGTCCTGCGTGTCTTGGATAAAAATACAGGTAATGTTTGGCTGGACGAACAGTGCAGTTACTGTTACGGCTCGGACTATAGCAGCAAATATCCTTGGACTGAGGCATCGATTCGATTTCTGACCAAAGAATGGCATCGAGCGCAGAAAGCGATCAAGTGCTGCAATGAATTTACAAATTGGTTGGGACAAGATTTACAAGCACATTTCAACATTGTACTGGAACTATGGAACCAACCTTATCCAATTACAAATTAATTCGATTAACTCTATTTTTTGACTGCAATGGATGACAATACAGCAGATATTCAATCGATCGAATCTGCCATAATTGACGAATTTCTCGGCGACCCGCTCACCGCCAAAGTTGAAGCAGCGATTTTCATTTCGCAAGGGCGCTATTTCTACAAACGACTTGTTGAAACAAACCCACCAACCTATCGCTATAAATGCCTGTCACCTCATAGCTTGAGAGTTGCCTTCAACAATACCGCGATCGATTCGAGTTGGATTGCACCAGGAGTCGTTCGCTGCGGTTGCTCTTCTGGTGGCAATTGGGCTGTCATGTTCGTCCCCCCCGCTCGTCACTGTATCGACTTAAGTGCGATCGGAAAACTGACAGTCCCGCTGCCAGGGCTGGTCTTGATCGGACTGGAGAAGGATTATTGGCTATGTGCAGTGGCGGTTGAAGCGTTCGCTCCGGATGCAGTTTGCTTTCACCCACCCCTACCAAACATTTACGCCGACCTAAAGATTTGCTGGGGAGAAAATACGCCCCCAGCAGCTAGTGGACAAACTATCCCAGCAGCTTGGGAATTATTCATCAGTAGCCAATTTTCAGGAGAGCTAGTGAAGGGAAAATCCAAACAGAAGGCTTACCAAGACGACATTCGCCAACAGCTTGTGGAGCTACATCGCACGTCTAGCAGGCGCTATGCCCAACCAGAGCGATCGCTGCTGCCTATCGGCAGAGCAATGACGCTCGACAAGTTAGTGCAGGAGTATTTGTTTGATGAAATTGATTGACGAGCGCATTGTCGGACATCAGTTTGCCTATAGTTTGCCACTGCTAGACTTCTCCAGCAGCGGCCTGGAGTATTGGGTCGGGCAGAATGGAATCTTCGCCAGAGCTACTCGACCTGGCATCAACGTGCTAATGCCGATCGACTACCACCAGCCTCTGAAAGGGCTAGTCTCGCTTGAGCCTTACTTGAAAGTAGAACCGCTAGTGCCAATCGAGTTGCTGTTGCACGTTTGGGTAGTGGCATGTCAGGCGATAGACCCAGCAACCGATCGCCTGCTAGAGGCTTTGTTTCATCTGGTGTGGGTTCGGGGGCATTGGCAGCTCGTGACTCCCGCACAAAAGCAGGATACGACGAGCTGTCAGCCAATCGATACGAGCGCTGACTCATCTACTTGCAATGCAGCAATTGAGATTCACTCGCATGGAGCAATGGCAGCGTTTTTCTCTCCTACCGACGATCGGGACGAGTCATCGGGGTTTCGGCTCTATGGCGTGATGGGCAAGGTTCGTAGCCCAAGACCTCAAATGCTCGTGCGTGTGGGATTGTTTGGGCATTGCTGGCACGTACCACTTGCTCGGGTGTTTAACTTGAAAGGGGGGTGTTTCTTTGAGGATCTTAGTTTGCAAGATAGCCGCTACTACTACAACAAATGGGAGAACAGCAATGTCCCTCAACTATGACATCGTAGAGGCTGTTCCAGTCACGCTAGTCTACGATCGCGTCCACTTTTGGATTGTTGGGTGTGGAGGAACGGGGTCGTTCCTGGTTGGGCTGGTTGTCAGGATTGCACTAGATCTAATTCACTCTGGCAAGCCGACTAAGATTACGCTGGTAGACCCAGATCGAGTTGAAGCTAAAAACACAATTCGACAGTGCTTTTGCGAAGCAGAGATCGGGCGCAATAAGGCTCAAACGTTAGCGCTCCGCTACTCTCTAGCTCACAGTATTGAAATTGAGGCAGTACCATTAGCGTTTCAGCCCCAGTGGATTACTTACCAATCTTATTGGGGCGATCGCCCTAACACGCTAACAGTTTTGATCGGTTGCGTGGACAGGGCATCTGGGCGGCGATCACTCCATCAGGCTCTCGATCGCAACCACTATCGTAGCCAAAAAAGCGTGTGGTGGATTGACGCTGGCAATGGCGATCGTCACGGACAAGTGTTGGTTGGCTCTAGTCTTTCAGTCGAGCCAAACGACTATCGCTTTACAAAATTGGGCTGCTTGAGCTTACCTAGCCCAGGCATCCAAGCCCCCGAACTGCTGGTAGACAAGCCGGAAGAACTCCAGGAAAATCGATTGTCTTGTGCAGAACTAGCACGACTCGATCGGCAAAACCTCGTCATCAATGCTCAAGCAGCAACGGTTGCAGCTGCTCTGGCGCTAGATTTGGTAAACGGCGAGTTGACTCGTTTTGCTGCGTACTTCGACCTGCGTAGTGGTACTGAACACCGATACATCACACAGAAAGCTGTGAATGAAGCGATCGCCTCATCTGCTCAGACTAACTCGATGCCATCTGGCTGATTTAACAGCTCGTCAGCTGGTTCGTTTTGCAGTGCAATTGCTCGTTTGTTGTAGCGATCGTACAGACGGCTATTGTTTGGGTTGACTGAAGACGTTAGGATTGGTTCGTCGTCTAAGTCAATCCAATCATTTGAGCCTAGCTGAAATCCAGGCTGCCGAGCGACTTGGGCAGGAATTATTTTAGGTAGTTGGTCGGGGTGAGGTAGCGGCATGGTGTTAGCGACCGATATAAGTGTATACAACTATTTTGCATTCTTGATTGCTAGCATTCATACATTGCTGCCATCACTAGGAGAATTGCAGAGGTATTTGCTGGCAGTAACCTGGTGCAGACTGAGCATTTCGTGTTGAAGCCCAGAGTGCAGATCGGTTCTTGATTTACCTGTATGACCTATCTCCTGACTCAATGCATGAGGTACTCCAGACTCAGGTGAGTAAACTAAGAAAACTACCCATGTCTATTTCAGATTTACTCAATCTTATAGAAAAGTCTGTACCCACCTTTGTTAGCCGCTTTCGCTCTAGGTAAGCCATTCCGCTCCTCAGCCGACTTTTTTTAGCAGCAATCGCCATCTTTATCCGGCAGAACTAAATACGCAAAAAATTAAAAAATGGAGGAGAAGGGGGAGGTAAGGAAAAGCGAGGAAATGGAGACGAAGGGAAAGCCACGTCCGTGGCTTTAGTTGTGGTAAACCTTAATATCTAGTGGTTCATATCTATGGCAACTACAACTAAATCCACTGTCAACAAAAATGGTTCAGCTACAGCCAATGCCAAGTCTCAAGCTACTACTAATACCGCTACCAAACCTGCGGCTTCTGCAAACGATTTAATTGGGCGGGTGACTACAACTCTCAAAAAGACTTATAAAGTCAACCTAAACGATCGCAAAAAGCGAGTGGCTTTAAAGGTCTACCATGCTTTGAGGGAAAAGATGGGCTTGGATTTGCAAACCCAAGTCCGCAAAAACAATGGCACTTTTGACTGGCAAAAATGGAACACCAAAGTATTCGTACTCCTCTTTGGTAAGCCCGAAGCGCCCAAGTATTCAGCTCCAGTGATGGCAAAAATCGCTAGTTACTTTTACGACACCATCAGCGAAGAGCCTACTCAAGCTGTGGCTGATTTGGTTGAGTTTAATAGGCAGTCGCTGGAGCGGCGCAATGCTATCCAGGAGCAGTCTGAAGACGAAGACCTTGAAGGTGATGACGAAGAGTTTGATGACAGCGTTCTCGACGATGAGGACGACCTCGATGCCGCAGCCGAGTCCGATCTCGACGAAGGGGATGATGAGGATGACCTTGACGATGATGATGAGGACTTTGAGGACGAGGAAGACGACGAGCTGGAATAGCGAAAGCATCGGCTGAAACCAAAAAGGCGATTGTAACAAGGCGATTGCGCGATCCCTGCAACTAGACCGAGTAGATGCAGGGATTTTTTTTATTAAATTTGGCAGCTTGGATTAACCAAGCTTCGCGGCGATCGCCGCGAAGAAGTTGAGAAAGCGTCAACCCGCACTGACTCGAAGCGAAATTGAACTGGAATGCGTTTGCCAACGCAATGCTCGTGAGCCATTCAAACAACCAAAAGGAGAAAAAAATCATGGCTACTGCAACTGCAACTCGTAAGTCTGCCAAATCCACCAAGCAGCGCAAACACACACCAGCATTAGAATTGGTCATTCCGTATCAGGAAAAGATCAGATTGATGGTACTGGAAGTAGTGCGGGAAGAAGCAGGTCGTGAACTCTCCGCTACCGCTCGGTTCAGCAACCAGGACTTTGACTGGGAAGAATTCAACGCTCAGTTCCGTAAGGACTACGGAGCAACTTCCCTCAAGGAATTGATGCGTTACGCACGTATCAAGTTCGGCTTGAACAGCCTGGACGAAATCCGAGAACGCCGAGTTCAACACAAACAGCGCCGAAGAGAGCGCATCGCCAATGCAGGCGGCTTTGCAGACCTCTCCGATGAGGATGCAGGATACAGCTTGGAGATGGAGGATTTGGAGGGAGACGAAATCGAACTCGCATAAACTAAACTCTGTAATGCCTGCAAGAAATCCCAGACTTTATTAAGGACTGGGATTTTTTTTACAGTCCCGTGAAACATCTGTGGAAGTTGGAGAGCGGAGGCGACTATAGGTCGCAGGTTTTGCGAGTTCAATCTAATGAATTTAGAAATTGGATTGAATTGAATAGATTGCGTCTGCCGACGCGATTTTCGTGAGGAAAGCCAATCAATAGTGAATAAGGATAAGGAGAAGAAAATGGCTAAGAACACCGCTAAAACCGTGACCCGCACTGCTGCTCTGGAACGGACAATTTCCTATGCCGAAAAGGTACGCCTAATGGTCATCGAAGTACTTAGGGAGGAAACGGGACGGGAATTGACTGCAAAAGCTCGCTTCAATGGACAGACCTTCGACTGGGAGCAGCACAACGCTGACTTTCGCAGCGATTATGCTGACTGGAGCCTAGAGCAACTGTTGGAAGCAGCCCGCAAGTTTTACGGACTCAAGAACCTTGACGCTGTAAAAGAGCGTCGTGCCGCTCACAAGCAACAGCGGGCTGAGCGAATCGCACAGGCATCATAAGCCCAAAAAAATGAGCTACTCTCTTTGATGTAGCTCATTTTTTTACAAATTTGTCTTCCTTGGTCTGCCCCGTTTCTTCGGCAGCTGGGCTTTGCGTCTCGCTCTCATGAGTTCCCGCATCTGCTCTCGGCGGGCTGTCTGCTTGCACTAGCTTGCACTAGTTACTACAATACTGCGGCACAGGACCAGGAAACCGATGCTGTGTCACTGTCTGCTCGCATACGGTGCAGGTAAACGTCACTTCCCGCGTGTTGACAGCGCGTGTGTGCTGCTTTTCTTCTCGTACCTGGAGTTCTGGCTCGTCGTGCATAAATAATCTGTTAGCAAAACTTGCAAGTTTTGCTAACAGAATTTCTAGGCGATCGCCAAGCTTGCGATCGCCTGAACTCCTGCCTTTGTTAGCAAGATGCGGCTAAATCCGCTGGTGCGATCTTCACCAAAACCTGAATAATCGCCTCCAAATCTTCCCTGTGGGCTGACTCAAAATAGTGCAGCGCTTCTGCTGCTTGGCTTCTCTTTTGTTCCTTACTTTTGTTCCTTCAAGGAGGGATCAATTGCCATAGTACCCTTGGCTTAAATACTTATGATCGTTTTAGCTTAGATTCTGTCACTAACGTTGAATGACTACACGTAGTAGGTGTAGTTATTTTTTTAATGGAGTCACAAAAACAGTACGAAACAGAGAACAAGTTAAATCTTTTTTATTTTCCTCGATTGTTGGAGCTTCATATATCGCTCAACATCTGCAGGTTGGCAATCCGGTCTACCAAAGGTTTGAATCGTTACACCAGAGAATCGGTTTTTGACAACTTCATGCACTTGCTCGTTTGAAAGCAATGTCTTTTTGCTTTCTGCCAATGTTTTACCACCTTTGTGTACGCGAACTTCCATACCTGCCCAGTAAAATTGGTTTTCATTCGGTTGCTTGTAAGCTGGGTAGCAACCTTTAGCTCGAACAGCTACTCGATGACCCAAGTTACTAGTCAGTGGCATGTCTAGCTCGGTTTGAACTAAACGAGTTTCTCCGACAGGTCCCCACAAATATAATTTGTTAGCAGCGCATCGTTCTCCGTTGCTATTCTGTGAAACTATGATGTCACCGCATACTTGTACCTGCACTTCATAAAGAGGAGGATACTGAGGAATTGCCTGTGCTACTTCATGTGGTTGGACTGATGCAGAAGTCGCCGAATTATTGGCTGTGATTGAAGCAGAACAGCCCGATCCAGTCAATAGCGCTCCTAACAGAATAAAAGTCAGTTTAGTGTGATTCATAAAGGCGTGAGTGTTGAATAAGGCAGAACCAACATCAACAGGCGACACACAATTCGTTAAAATCTACCCACCAGAATCGCTAAGTTTTGGTTTTATCAAACCACACAATTTATCAGCGGTAGCGCACAAACACCTTTCAGATGAGAGAGAGTTTTGCATCGCTCAAAACTTGCGTTGGTTGGGCGGCACAATCCAGAGGGTACAAAACCCACTCTTGGCTTTTCTTCCTTCCAACTCCAGTGTGACGCCGAGTTGTTTAGCATCTTGTTCGCACAGTCGGCTGCGGCTGAATCCCTGTTGGGCAAGCAGAGTTTGGTTCCAACTCATCAGGTTGCGGGCAAATTGCCCTTCAGAACTGGTTGCCCACTTCAAAGCGGTGACTTCCTCTAGGGTGAGCTGGCGAGGTTTGCCAGGGGCATACTCCACCTGTGCTTGTTGCCAGGTTGTCCACCCCACTCCCAACACCGAACCCAGTCCCCCTGCTACCAGGAGTACTACAGCTCCAGCCGCAATGGAAATGGCATTGATCGAGTGTAGAAATTTGTCAATAGCAGCTTTTTGGAGCAGCGCCTGCACCGATTGGGCGATCGCCTTCTCTTGAGCTTTGAGAGCTGCTCGTTCGTAGTGCTCCAGTCCTTCTCGGTAGTTTTGCAGTTGCGCGTGAATGCCTTGAGCCCATTGGTCGAACAACGCTTCTAGCTCTTTGGGAGATTCCTCCAGCAGCAGCTCTAATCGCCCTGTAGCGACCAGCAGCAAAAAAGCTGGATCTTCGGGATCGAGTCCCGTTTGGATGACGATTTCGTAGACCTTGGCTTTGAACGACTCATCTTTTCCCCGCAGGGCTAAAGCCAGGATCGTGCGATCGAGCTGCTTGCGCCGTTGTTCGTAGAGCAATCGCTTCTTTTTGCGTTGGTTAACTGCTTCACGGGTCATCCCATTAGAGATAACTTTCTCTGAAGCCTTCTTAGGTACTTCAGCCGTGAGTGGCTCAATTGCAGCGTTTGTATCTGACTCGTCCAACAACTCGGACAAGTCTTCGTCGTCCAGCTCATTGTCTGTAAATTCGTTTTCGTCATCAACTTGCGGCTTGGTTGCCATAGATCGAATTCTATTTATTCACTGTAATTAGTTACTTACCACTCACAACGGCTTGGGCATCAGTAGCTGGAGTTTCAGCAGTTGCAGCAGCCAAAGCGTTTGATTTAGATGACTTAGAAGCAGACCGAGTAGATTTCACTGGCTTACTCCACACTTCGGTTTGGTCGATGTTTGTATACGCCTCTTTGAGAAACTTATGGATGCGCTGTAACCCTAAAACTCCCAACTCATTGAGTCCCCTCGCTTGGGCAAATGAGATCCGATATTCATCGATATAGTCTCGCTCTCGGTAGCTGAATTTGGGCAAATCGATCGCTTTGATACTGTATTTGCTCATCAGATCTTTGATTTCTTTACGCTCGTAAACGTGCGACCAATCGTCTTGCAGTCCCAGATTGCGAATCAGGATATGCCGAATTTTTCCTTCAAAATGATTGACCGATTCCACAAACAGTTTGACACTGTCAAAACCACCCGTGCAAACGAACCATTTGCAAATGTCAATTCCATGCTGGGAACTAACATCTAACAAGGCGTTACGTTCCATCCAATCATTAACAGCTGTGAAGACTTGAGCAGGCAAATTGACAATTACAGGTTTGGCTAACGCTAGTTCAAAAATCTTGTCTGCTTCATAAAGCTTGCGTTCCGATTCGCTGAAAATAGCTTGTTTATAATGGACAATCTTTTTGCCATTTTTATCTTCAACATCTTCTGGATAAAACTCTCCCACATCGGGGTTACTGCGATCGGCTTCGACTAGGGTAAACGGATATCCCTTGTCAAGGCAGTATTGCACCATAACTCGGCAAAATAGGGATTTACCGACTCCTCCCTTTTCGCCGTCAACAAAGTGAATCGTTGGCATAATAACTAATACTCCATTTAGTTAGGTAGGTTGCCTTAAACAGTCGGTGCAGTTGTGTCCGCGCTGTATCTTTGTGCTTAATAGTCAAAATTAAATCCCGTCAAATAATCCAGTTTCGTCTTGAAATGAGCCTTTTCCAGGTAGCAGGGCATCAGATTTCACGACTCGAGTACGCTTTGAGTTAGCACGACTAGCCGTTGGAGCTACGGGTTGACTCATTTCAATGGGAGCGCTAACAGGGGTAGTAACCGGAGCGATCGCCACAGCAGCACCCGCAGTAGAAGCGCTAGAAGCAGGTAAATGCAGCGTTTGTCTCAGATGCATCAGCTGTTGTTCTAGGGCATTACAACAGTTCAAACTAACCTGCCGAAGTTCTTCATCGCTGAGAGTGCCTGCCCATTGGTAGGCTAGAGCTAAATAGCACATCCGCAGTGCCTGGATCGCCATTTCTCTACCACAGCGAATGCCATCTCCAGCTTCGAGAAAGCGTAGAAGGACATCATCAGAACTGTCCGCATAAGGCTGGTAACGGAAGATAAAGACTTGGCGCTGTTTGGTTATACGCTTATTCATACAGCTGACTGAGTTGCTCTAAATTTTAAAAATAAACCGAACCCATCGACTAACCGAAACGACAGCGATTCCTTGCCTGACTGACAGGAACGATAGTCTAAGCCTAAGATTTGCTCAATTTGATGCTGTAAGTCCATACCCCAGTAAGTTGGCGTACTGGGAAAGTAGTCTTCTAGTTCTTGGTAAAGATACATTGCTGCACCACCTGAAAGCACCACTTGAGTGATTGTTCTAGGCAGCACCGCATCCAGCCATTCTTGAAGCCTGCGCCAGTATTCCACTCTTGCCGTAGCGATCGCCCCAATGAGTTGTTTCAGTTCTACTACCTGGTTATCTGGATTATGGCTCTTGACTAAAGATTGCAGAACGGGATTGTTGGGAGTTAACTCAGTTCCTGCCTCATAGATGGCAGCGGTCAAAGAGACTAACTCTTGCCCAGAAGTCCGCTCGATCGCCTGTTGCACCAATTGATGGAATCCCAAGTTGGTGGTGTGTCCGGCGGTCATTTTGCCTCGTTCAAAGATCAGGGCAGTGGTGTTGCGGTGTCCAAACATTAACACCGCGATCGCCTGACGTTGAAACCACTCAACTCCATTTTGCTGGCATTGGATTAGTGCCAACCCTGCCCCCTCTGGTAGACAATTAAAGCTTTCTAGCTTGACTTTGAACCGCTGTCCTCGAAACCGAAAGTCTTTGAGAGCTTTTTGGAGATGAGCTTTCAGCTGCGGGTGATTGCGATACTCCCCATACGGTAAAGGAGTTACAAGCGCCAGAGAAAAGCGATTAGGAAGTCCGCTAGACTGAGCGATTGCCCCAACCGCCGCCAGCACTTTATGAAGGGTAGATTCGTACTTGAGTCGGTTGAGGCGAGGGGAGGCTAGGAATTGTCGAGCTAGAAAACCCACCACTTGACATTCTGATTCACCCGCGCATTGCACCCAGGCTTCATTTTCAGGTCGAGCCTGCCCAACCCCCTGCCGATTGACTAAATACGACTCAATTGAACTTTGAGGCAGTTGAATCATCTCTGGTTCCATTAAGAGGAGCCGAATAGTTTCTTCATTGCCTAATTCATAAATTACCTTGGTCAGGGATGCCCCTGGATCGAAACTGAGAGTAAGATCCGCCATTGATTTAGTTAAGGGGAATTGCCGATCGCATTGAAGGGTGCGACTAACTTGACTTACTACTGAGAAAGTATAAACTCTCCCCTCAAAGTTATAGCAAATGGAAGTGTATATTGCATTTAATTTTACTTGCTTAATCGTAAATTCACTGAAGTATTTTCAACTTAAACAATGCTTCATCAAGGATGGGGCGAATTTTGAACCTAAAGCTGTCACCCTTTCATGGTATCTTCATTCAACCCCAATCGATCCTCGATCAAATCGCGGTTAGACCTTTACAAAATACCAAACATACCTTCATCAAACCTTTATCCAACCCTGATCGCTCCCTCGATTTTCATGGATTAATATGTATTTAATAAAATTTTTCTCGTCCTACCCCGACCGGACTGCGATCGCACCTTTATTAAAGCGCGATTAGCCTGCAATTGGACTGCGATGCAACTCGTCTAAATTTCCTAAAGCTCACCCAAGTTGGGTGCGTTAGTTGGGGATGGACGTGAAGTTGCCTAGAGTAGCAAGCCATGTATTGTGTATGTAAAAAATATTACACATAATATATTAAATAATTGTAGTGAGTGGAGTCGTGCGATCGCTTTTTTGCAAGCGGGAGGACTGCCACGTACCAACTCAGTATTGTTAGCGATGTAGTGATGCAATCGATTTGATTATGCGAAGACCGCGATCAGAAGATGGAACACCAGCTAACCAGCGGGTGACAATTTACCTGACGGCAGATGAAAAGAAACAAGCTAAGGAATTAGCAGGCAACCTTAGCTTAAACGAGCACTTTCGTCGAGCTGGGTTGAAAATGAAAACTTTACCGCCTGCGCCGCAGCTGAATCGAGAGACTTATTTGCAGCTGGGTTGGATTCGGAATCATCTCAACCAAATTGTTAGAGCCTGCAACCAAGAAAAGAAGCAGGGAGGCGACATTAATATCAACGTGAAATGGTTGAAAGAGTTAGAAGATCGGGTTAGGCAATTGCAGCTGCAAGTACTAAATCCCGACTTGGTCAATTTAACAACGATTGAAAGGCAAGATGAATGATTGGAAAACAGTTTAAGTGTACGTCGTTTCGCAAAATACTCAATTACTTACACAATAAGCCAGGTGCAAGACAAATTGGCACAAATATGGGGAGTGTAACACTCGATGGGCTTGTCAAGGAGTTTCACGAGTCTCGCAAGCTCAATCCTCGACTCAAGCGGTCGGTCTACCATGCTTCTTTAAGCGTTATTCCCATCGAAGCAATGGATGACGATCGGTGGATGGATATTGCTGAAGACTACTTGCAAGGGATGGGGTTTGGAGATTCTCAGTACGTAGTTTACCGACACCACGACACCGCTCACGACCACATTCACATGGTGGCAAGTCGGATTCGGATTGGGGATGGGTCTATCGTGAGCGATTCTTGGGACTATCGCCGGAGTGAAGTTTTGATTCGTCAACTAGAGCAGGCTTATGACTTACAATCGACAGAACCAAGTTGGGACAAACCAAACCGCGCTCACCCCTCTGGAGAATTTAGCCAGCAGAAGCGTTCGGGGCAGCCTAGTGTTCGTCAAAAGCTTTATCCAATTTTGAATTGGGCAACGGCACACACCGACACGATGCCAGACTACATTCAGCAGGTGCAGTCAGCTGGAGTAGAAGTCAGAGTCACCGAACAAGGCATTTCTTATGCCCTTGAAGGAGTTGCGTTTAGTGGTAACAAACTAGGTAGGGATTATTCATTTGTTGGCTTGCAGAAGTATCGAGGAGTGAGTTACGTACCCGATCGAGACGATAAGGCGATCGCGCAACTGATTGGCACGAAGCATGGCTCGTCTCAAACTGCGGCTTTTGAAGTTGAAGCCAATGAAAAGGCGATCGCCCAATTTGACTCGCATGAGAATAAAACCCTTATCGTGCAACTCGATCGCAACTGTCAGCAACAAAACCGAGCAAAGCAGGTGCAATTAGAACTTTGATGTGCGATCAACAGCGAGCTTCGTTAATTATTCAGATTGCAGTTCCTTATTTTCAACAAGCACACGAGCAGGGGCTAACGAAACTGGTAGACCCCAACCGTAATATTTGGCAATTGAACCTAGGACTTTATCAAATCACTTACGCACAACCATTATTGACCGAGAAAAGCTTAACAGTGGAGGTGAAAGGACGGGGGTGTTTATTTATGCTCCAACGCTCAGGCGATCAAACCCAAATTCATATACAGCAGTTAATTACTCAAAAAGATGTTCAGTGGTTTTTACATCTTGGGGAGACAAAACCACAAGACTTTCAGCAAAGAAGGACGCACCGACGGAGGCGGGGACGACAAAGGCAGCTACAGATATAAAAAATAAAGTTTTAAAGACTTTTTATTATGTTAAAGATTGATTTTTAGTTCTGGAATTTAATCGATTAAATCTAATGATTATCAAAGTTGAATTGACGATGTTTATATAGAGCAGTGTTAAGTTATCTCGATCAATTTTTCAACTGATTTTGTTACTTCTTTATAGGAGATTTACTGGAACTATTTAGTAACTAAACTAAGCATCAATGAAGCCAGTATGAAAAGAACTTTGTTTGATTGGACAGCTCTAGCTGACCGAGGCACGTTTATTGTGGAGGTTGAGTATTTTTTGACTGATAGAGGTCAAATCTTTCAACACTTCCAACGCTGGGGAGAGGAGCGATCGCTTCCTGTTTATTTTTGGAATCCTGGTTGTTCGTCCATTCAACAACTGGGTAATCAGGAGGTGGAAAATACTGTACGTACAGTTTTTCAACCAACAACACTTGCAGAGCGCGATCGCGATATTATCCAATATCTGCTTGACACTCCACAACCAGGAATTTTTTTGCTCGAAGGCGTGTTGCAATTTGACGAGCGCGGGCAGTTGAGCGATCACTTGATTTATCAGCTTTCTAATGCTTTCCAACAGCTTTCTTGGGGCAAGATTCGTCAATATTGGGTGTTGCTGGCAGAGCAAATCGAACTCTCGCCGAGCTTACAGCCTTTTATCCCAGTCTTGATCAATGCTTTACCTAGCCTGCAACAAATTACGCAAGCAGTCGAGCAGTTTTGCCAATCTCACAATAACTTGCAAACCGATGCTGATACTCAAACTCGCTTAATTAGAGCTTGTCAGGGGTTATCTGCGGGAGAGATCGATCTGGTGCTCGTTCAGTCGCTTCCTTTTGCTCGAACTGTAGGGCAATTAGCCCAGATGGTACTGTCTTACAAACTCGCCAAACTTAGTGGTAGGGGACTGGACTTTATTGCCGATCCAGATGTGCCAACAGCAGCAGGACTGGACTTGTTGGATGCACGGCTCGATCGCATTAGTGCTTTATTCAATCCAGAAGCACAAAAGCAGTATGGGTTAAAGTTTCCCAGAGGCTTAATTCTCTGGGGTCCACCTGGCACTGGAAAGAGCCTTTCAGCAAAACTCGCAGCCAAAAAAATGGGAGTGCCGCTGATGGCTGTGGATTGGGCATCCATATCATCCGATCGAGAGTTACGATTTTTATTGGCTACAGCCGAAGCGATGGCTCCTGTAGTTCTGTATTTCGACGATTTCGACAAAGGATTCGCAGGTTGGGATTCTAATGCAGATGGAGGATTGTCCAAAAGACGCGCGGGCAAACTACTGACTTGGATGCAGGAACATCAATCGCAGGTGTTTGTCATCGCTACGGTCAACCGTTTGGGAATGCTACCGTTAGAGTTGCAACGCCGAGTCGATGACATTTACTTTGTAGACCTACCGCATGACGGGGGGCGGTACGACATTTTCAACCTGCACTTAGCCAAGTACTTTCCCGCCTTCTGCGAAGCACAAAAAACGGGGATTTCGCCTTGGACTGACGACCAGTGGCACGTACTACTGACTGAATACAGACTGTGTACGCCTGCTGAGATTGGTAATGCCGTGCGCCGAGTGGCTGAAGAGAAATATTTCCAACTCGATCGATCTGGAAGACTGGGCGATCCCCTCGAAATCACCTTTGAGGAGATGAAGCAGCAGCGGTGGCAGTTCACCCCAGCTATGATTCGAGAGGAAAATCAAATGTTAGAAATTAGAAATAATGCAACGTTTGCTAAGCCAGTCGCAGGACCTGATCGTTCAAAATTTGCTAAACCCCGCAAGGAGCTATTTCAGAGCGACGAGGAGGAACTCGCGCAACTGCCAACCACTTAGAAATTCAAGCCTTATTCACCGCCCCAACTGGTAGCCACTTTAACTTCTACTACAGCTGGGATCGGGTCGAGGAAAGGCTGAGCAGCTCGTTCCATGCACCGTTTGAGCTGTTGAGCGATCGCACCAGCAGCATCCTCTGGGCACTCCAGCAGAATTTCATCATGCACTACAGCAATCAACTTTGCGCCGAACTTGATTAAAACTGTCTCTAAGTCGATCAAAGCCAGCTTGAGGATATCGGCACACAATCCTTGCACTGGGTGATTGTAGAACTCGGTGAGCCGAGGTTTTTTCCTCCATCGCCTGCGTCTGCCAAAGAGCGTGCGAATCTCACTTACTTTCTGATGACCGTAGACCAGTCCTGCCAGCATGTTATGCCAACGTTTGATGCCCGGATATGCTTCAAAGAATCGTTTCCTGAACCGACGAGCTTCCTCCAGTGACATGCGAATGCCGTACTTGGTTTCAGCATAGACTTGCAGTTTGACAGCACTCATACCGTAAATCAGTCCGAAATTAATCGCTTTTGCTAGCGTTCGATCTTCTGGGGCGATTTCTTCAATCGGTCTTTCTGTAATCAGTGAAGCAGTTAGGCGATGAATGTCTTCTCCTAAGCGATACGCCCGCAGCAGCCGCGCATCTCCACTCAACTTGGCAACAATACGTAGCTCGATTTGGCTGTAGTCCGCTTTGACAATTCGACAGCCAGGGGAAGCCACAAAGCATTGCCGTGCCGCTTTATTGCGGGGAACGGTTTGCAGTGCTGGGTTGCGGCAGCTATATCTGCCAGACTTAGCTCCATATTGAAACCAGTTAGCGTGAATCCGACCCGTCGTCTGGTGGATGTGTTTGGGTAGGCTAGTGTCGAAAACAGTCAGTACCTTTTGCAGCTTGCGGTAATCCAGCAATGCTTGAATGACTGGGAATTGCCCCGCCAGCGGGACGAGTTCTTTTTCGCTTGTAGATTTGATCGGCGCACCAATCGCTTGTAGTGCCGCAAGGAGTTGTTTGGGTGAGTTGGGGTTGATAGTATCGGTTATTTCCGGTAACAACGACAGTTGTTGCTTGCCAGGAATCGAAAGTTGTTTCACCACTGCTAGCACGGCTGCTTTTTGCTTTTCTAACGATGCGCCATACCCCTGCCAACGGCTGAGGTCGAGCAACATCCCGTTGAGTTCCATCTGCGCGGTGACAGGGATACAACTAAACTCTAATCGAGCGACTTTGAGCAGCTTGCTTTGCTTGAGTCTGCCGTGCAGGATGGGATATAGATCCAGCAGAATGGCTGCATCGATCGCAGCGTATCGGAGTTGCTGGGAGGTCAATTCAGCTTGAGCAAAATTACTGTGCTGCAATGATTTGTTTAATTTCACTCTCAGCAGTTTGCTAGCAACTGATTTGAGAGACAGTTTAGTTTTGATCCCCGCACTCCAGATTCGGTATGCTAGTTGCGTGTCGAAGAAAGGATGAGCTAACCCTAATCCAGCTTGAGTAAGGAATTGCCACTCAAACTTCAGGTTGTGTCCTATTTTCAGGGCAGGACTGTTTAAGAGTTGCCGAAGCGGTTTGAGGTGCTTTGGTGCGATCGCAAATAAGTCGATGAGCAGGACTCTCGCGTGGGGAACGGCAATCTGCACCAGCCGGATGCGATCGCGCTTGGGATCGAGTCCTGTCGTCTCGCAATCAATCCCGAATAGATCGGTGCTTTGAATTGCCTTGAGCTGCCGAGCTAGAGTTTTCCCATCTTGAATTAGAAGGTAATTAGGAGTTGAGTAATCCCGCAGTGTGGAAGTTAGAGCACATGTCATGGGGACATAAATATGGAGTTGGAAATTGCTTAGCGTGCAGCGGTAGCTTGCGGGCTGAAATTAAGAAACTTTCAACCGTTACTGGGCGATCACTCTGCCAAAAAATCTCTAGTGGCAATTCCTCTACTTGTGCATCAATGCGTTGCAAGAAGGCTCGAAACGCTCTCGCACGAGGACAGTTCTTGCAATTCATCGATGCGCTGACAACTGTCACCAAGTGACCGCCAGGAGCAAGAAATAGGTGAAATGCACGTTGAATATGTTCTAGGTCTACCCCTCTGGTGTGGCGATCGGAAAACGGTGGGTTGGCAAGAATGATGTCGTAGAGCGTTTGAGGTTCGGTAGTCAAGAAGTCAGTGCCAACGAGATTGAATCCCTGCTGCTTCAGCAATATTTGAAAATTGGGGTCGATCTCGATCGCGTCCACAACTGCCCCTCGTTCGCGCATTGCACAAGCTAAAGCTCCAGAACCAGCAGATGGGTCAAGCCCTCGCATTCCGAGCGTAATCGTTGCTAGCTTTAGCATTCGCTCAATTAGATCGGGAGAGCTTGGAAACCAACCATAAGGCGGGTTTTGAGTAATGGACTGATAGAGAGGATAAAGGTGAGTCGGTATCATAAAACTACAAACATAGAAAAATCTTGCTGCCAAGCACTTGGGCAAGCATAAAAACGCACTTAATTAAAAGCGGTAGCTAGGCAGAAAGCTCGTTTGCTCTCTAATTAAAACTTTGTGATTTTTATAACCTTACTAATACCTTAAGAAAACTTGACATGATTTTTACTCGATTCTTGATTTCCTTACAAAGTATCGAAATATTAAGACTTTTATTGTTTATTTATAACTGGATATTTTTTAAACTATGTATAAAGATAATTTGAAATTTACTCAAAAACACTGATAATTAAAATTAACAATAATACATTTATAGTAGGGCTGCGGTACTTGATTTAAAGATTTAACTGAAATGAATACTTACGGATTACCCGAAGACGAAAACGACACCACGAATGGCTACAGTTCTAGCGGTTACGACTCTAATGGTTATGGATCGAATGGGTATGAGACTGAAGGCTATGGTGGCACCAACGTGTTTGGAGCTGGAGATAGCAGCTGGCAAGAAGATCTTTTCAGCAACGGCTACCAGGAGAACGTGTTTGAAGTGAACCACGCCGATTCGCCCTACACCGAGACTGCTGCTAATCCTAATCCCCAATTTCACAATCCTTCAGCCGAAGAGGGCTACAAGTACGAGGATTTTGAACTGTAGTTGAACTTTAGGTACTAAAACATTGGACAACTAAATATCTTTCGCTTTCTAGCCTTGAAAAACTAGACAATTTCTGCTGTCTAGCGATTGTTTACTTTGGCAATATTTGTTATGACTGCTGATGTGGTAAAGCACTTGAGCAAAGTGCTTGTTGTATTCATTTTGATTACAGTTGCTTGGTTCGGTTGGGCAGCAGTTGCAAAAGCAGAGTCGGGACGGTTCCCAACACGAGTTTGGGAAGTCCCGATGGGCGAGAGAACTACTAACGTGTTGTTGCCAGATTGGAGCAAAATTAGCTTAGCCAGTATGCCACCGATCGCCTCTAACGGCTCATTTGATGGTAGTGCCTACACTAAGACGGCAGGGTACGATCTCAGCCGGAACTGGAGTGCTGGCATGACTCCCGATCAATACTTGAAGCTGGGCGATCTTTCAGATGCTCTCAGTTTAGAGGTATTTTCTCTAGATGCTATTAGTCAACTCACTGAACTGAACCTTTCTCAAGTTTCTTTAGATGCTTTTACGCTGGCAGGAGAGCAAACTCTCCAACAATTGGTAAAGATTGTGCCAGGTCTGGGCAATCTAACAGTTGCAGATGTGCCTCCAGTTGCAAAGCTACTTCAAACCCAACTGGGTAATACGGTTGGCAGCTCTGCAACTTTGGCTTATATTGTTACCGATCCAAGGCTTGGTCAGTTACAGCTCAATCAAATTGACTTGTCAACGTTTAGTATTGATTCCATTCCCAGCTTAAGAGCAGTTGAGCTGCAAAATTTTGCGAACTGGCAAAATAGCTTTGTTAGCAACGTGCCAAGCCTCAACCAAGTTGCTTTTTCTGACTTCCCGACTCCAATTACAGAAGTTGGCTCGGTGGTAATGCGGATTGACACGATCTACGGCTCGTCGGAAATGCATCGAGATAACACCGTTTCCGGTTCAGACCAACAAGGGTTTTCTGTACCTTGTGACGAAAAGGACTGCGCCTACATCGAACTCGACGATCTGGAGAACGCAGGGCGAGGTGCTAGAGCTAATTTAGAAGGTAAGCAGTGGATCTCTGGCAAATACCAGGAAGTTGAAGGTGGTTTTGGCATCCTAGGCGCAGTTAATGGTGGAAAGGAACCGACCGGACGCCACCCTTTTGGTTCTGCTTTCAAAGTAGTGGTAACGGAACCAGATGAGGCAACAGATACGGTAGATACGGCGTTGTTTTTTCGCTTCTGTAACCGAGGAATTCCCGATCTTGGCTGCACCCCCTACTTCATTGGTCCGATACCCTTTTTCACCTATAAGGTTAATGCACCTATTTTCATTGGTCTTCTGGAGGAGAAGAGAAATTCTTCCGCCTCGTCCCAACCTACAGGCGCTACCCGCAGCATGTCCAGTTCCTATGGTGGTGGACAAACTGGCACTAGCAACCTGCTGACACCAGACTGCTTCACTTCTGCCAATGGTTCTACGCTCAACTTGAGCGAACTGTCGGAGGCGATCGCCTCAATTGAAAGTGCTGCCAGTGGTAACTTTATGGCGATCGGCGTTTACACCTGCGCTGACGGGGGCGGAAACTGCGGGCGCGGACTCGGTCGCTACCAGTTCATGAGTTATAACGAGTACGCTACTGGTTTAATTGCAGCTAAACCGAGCGGACAGGACTTTTTGGAGCAAGTCAGTAAGGGGTACGAACCGACCCAAGCTGAATTGATGCAGTATTTCCCACCAGAAGATCAAAACCGAGCATTCAACAGTTCTCTATCAAGCGCGATCAAACGAGCCAGCCAAGAAATCGATCCTACTACAGGGCAGTTCTTCACAGGCGATCGCTTGATTGAGCGAGTTGCCCAGATGCATTTTGGTGGTCTCTACAGTGCTGTTGATGGAAGTAGCTCGGATACGCTGGGAAGTTTGAGCCTCAGAGACTACGGAAGGCAAGTAGCAGCTCGCTATCAGGCTAGCAACACCACCCTGACATGTGCTCCAATTGGTAGGGCTGGTTCTTTGCCAATTGCGATTTTCCCAGTTCGAGACTCCTATCGCGTAGTGCGCGAGTTTGGCGCACCAGCGGTTGCGGCAAGCAACCAGCGCAGCAAAGGCATTGACGTGCAGGTGGCTGAGACCACGCCTATCTATGCCGCAGCAGAAGGGAAAGTCATTTATGCAGGACACGCAGAAGGCTATGGCAACACAATTGTGCTGGAACACAACAACGGACGGCAAACCCGATACGCGCACGTGACTTCTATCCAACCGATAGTCGGTACTAAAGTCAAACAGGGCGACCTAATCGCTCTTACTGGTTCGTCCACTCTCCACATTGAAATGAGAGAAGGAGCGATTGCAGGCAACCCGTTTAGCGGTCGAGCAGTGAATCCACGAAACTACTTTGCAAGTTGACGAAGCAATGCATCAGATTTTCAGAATTATTCTGCTATTTGCGATGGGGCTAGCCACCGCGATCGCAACAGCCTTTTTTCATTCAGCTCAAGCCCGTCTACCTTCTTATCAAACTTGTATCGCACCCCTTGGGCTTGAGCGAGTTGAACAGATCGGTACTGCTAGACTGCAAGCACAAGCTTACTATCTCTTGGCTGCTTACGAGCAAGGGGATGAAGATGCAACCGACTTAGTGGTTGCAGCGACAGGCAAAACTTGCCAGCGCTTGTTTTACAACCCCACAGGCGATCGCACTCCTCTAGCTGGTTCTATGCCTCTAGTAGTGGCGCAACAACTGACTTTACAAAGATACCGCAAAGAACTCAATGAAATGGGTAGATCGGCACTCCAACAACAAGCACTCTCCGCTTCAGAATCCGCCGAGCAGTGGTTTGCGGAAGAAACCTGGGCGCTGAAACAGCTAGGTATTGCTGTACCTGCAACCTTGGATTAATTACCTTTCTCCAAACGATTATGTCTCAGCAATCGCAGATATCGCTAAATTTACAATTATTTGATGCTGCAACACAGCCCGTTTCTGCTGAACTGGTGTTAGCTTCTAGCAAGGGCAAAACCAACGAAACCAGCAGCGAGCTACCCCTACCTCCTATTTGGTTGAAGCGGTTTGCTTGGTGGTTTCGGATCGGGCTAGGACTCTTTTTGTTGATTTCTTCTCTGTTAGGACTCACTGGATGCAGCGTAGGTGCCGGTGGTGTTCCTTGGCAACAAGCAGCCGCGTTAGTCCCTGAACCCGTGTTAGAGCAAGTCATTGCTCAAAACAGTACATTAAGTGGGAAAGCGGTTGGGCAGCTCGTTCAGTCAATGCAAGGCTGGAAAGTCAATGGCAGTGAGGGTAAACTAGTTGTACTCAACTTTAACACACCAGACTTGTGTGGCGCATTAGGATGCCTCTACAGCGGTGTGTGGTTAAGGAAAAATCAGCCAGCCACTCAGGTTTTTTCAGTTTACCTCGATCCCAATTTACCGAATGGACAAGCCTTATTTAAAGCTAGCGATCTACCGCAACAAAACCAAGCGTTGCCTTGCTTAGAAGTGGTTCAGCTTGACAAAACGCAGCAACAGCTCGTGCGCCAAACTCACCTGTGCTTTAACGGGCAGCAGTACCAAACTGTTGATGGCGTACTGTTGAAAAACGCCAATTCAACATCTACAAAATCTCCATCCCCAATTTCTTCTAAATCGCGTTATTCACGCAATTCAAGTACAGTTCGTTAATTTACATTAAGTAAGTCATTCATTTGTATGGACACAATTCACGTTCTCCCACGATAAATTGGAGGCTTAGTTGACCTTGTAATAATCATTCCATAAAAGCGCGTTACACTCTTTTGAAGATGGTTGAAGCAGGAGTCGGTAGCAAAATAAATGTGGCGATCGCTCAGCAGCGAAACTCTCCTGAAGTTAACTGGCTGTGAAAGCCCTTCCACAACCAGTTAATTAAACATTGCTAGTTAGTCTTCGTCCTCCTCGAAGTCAAACTCATCATCTTCATCGTTGAGATCGTCGTCTTCATCCCCTTCATCGTTGTCAAGCACCTCTTCGGCTTCTACATCGAGGAAGTCATCGTCAGATTCATCAAACTCGTCTGAGTCTGCTACTTCCGGCTCGCTGGAGCTAGAAGGCAGTACCGGAACAGGAGATGAAGTTTTAATGAAACCAATAATCTCCTCTCGCTGGCTTGTTAGCTGCTGATAGGCGTTGACACTACCAAAGTAGAAGATTTCCTCAAAGGTTTTCCAAGAAGGTTTGTTATGAATGACAGTGATGCAACAGGGATGAGTTTGGTCTGAGCCTCGGTCTTCAGCTACGAATTCGAGGTCGAGGATAGCACAGGCGTGCCACGCATCGCCCTTGCCAGAATAAGTAATTGGCTTGCTGGACGCATTTCGGATTTTCTTTTTGGTACAGTAGTCCACAAACGCCTTTTCCAGTTGTCGTCTGAACTTACGGATGGCTTTGTTGAATTCCTTACGAGCAATTTTGCGCCAGCTAATTTTGATCGCAGCAGCAGTGTGCAGGGGTTGGTTGTCATCGTCCAGAAAGATAAAGGCATAATCCGAGCGGATTTCCATCGTTTCTGGATCGTAGTCATCTCGTTTTTCATCATAAAAGCCGACGAACTCAGGTAACTCGTCTCCCTCTGATTTGGTTTGGATGTAATCCTTACGTTTGCCCAGAATTAACACGCGGGCTTGGGTGAGGAACAGTCCCGTGACTCGGTTCTTGCCGAATTTGCAGGTGGTCAAGTCATCTTCATCTGGGAGATCGGTCCAACCTGCTTCCTCCAACTGATCGAGCGGGATGAGAATGCCAGCTGGTTCATCATTAACTACGATGCCATAAGCCATGTCGGGGGGATGAACTTCGTTATGTTCTTCACCGAGTACTTCTGGAGAAAGCTGGTAGTTGGGGTCGACTTTAGCCGCTTTGGGTTTAGGCTTTGATGCTTGCTTCGATTGGGCTTGGGATGCACCAGAAGATGCGGCTCTTGCTGATGGCTTTGCCGAATTATTGCGTACAGAGCGATTGGAGGTTGATTTGCTGGTTCGAGCCATATTTATGCTAGTAATTCTGCCTAATAAAAAGGCGTTAGCCGTTAATTTGATCGCTTAACTGAATGCACGCAGTATTGCTATGATTATCAAAATTTCAACAAAGCTTTACATGCAGGAAATGCATTATGACTAATACTGAGTATAATTAGCAACAGAAGTCTTTTTACTACCGTGAATCATCTGACTTATGAAGTCGCGCCATCTCCAACGCTGGCGTCAATTGACTTAGGCAAAATATTTCAAAAATACAATACCCCTGAAGGCTTGGCTATGATTGGGGGACTGCTGTTTCTAGTGGTGATCTCCCGCGTGGCAGGTAGCACTAAGGGCAAGATTTCCACTGGACGGCTGGCAGGTATTTCAGAAAAGCTTTCAGCGACTAATCTGGCACTCAAGCAAATAAACATTGTTCGGGATTTGCAAATTTACAATCGTTCTGCTAGAACGCAAACTGAAAATGCTGTCCAACCAACTAGTTCTAAGACTAAAAAATCTGAGCCTAGCTCACCAAAAAAGCCTGCCCATAACCGCATGACTCTGTGGTGTGGTATGCCTCGCTACTGGTGGAATGGTACAGGTAAAGGATTCGTTGCTCGACTACAAACTATGCTAGGGGCATCGCCTACTGTTTGGCTTCCCGATGCCCAGCGGAGTATGCTTGCGATTGGTGCGCCAGGTTCTGGTAAAACATTTGGCTGCATTGACCGAGCGATCGAAAGTGCGTTTGCTCAAGGGATACCCACAATAATCTACGACAAGAAAGGAGACCAAATGCGGTTGCACGCACCCTTGGCTGCCCGCTATGGCTATAAAGTATTTGTGTTTGCTCCTGGCGAACCGTTTAGCGATATCCTTAACCCGTTAGACTTCCTGCGAGATGAACGAGACTCCGTCATGGCAGGAGAATTAGCGCAGGTCATCAACCGCAATGCCTTAACTGGTGGCAAAACAGATGAATTCTTTTCTAAAGCTGGGGATTTACTAGCAAAAGGCTTACTCCAGTTAGTCAAAAGCCCTGAAGCCAAGTTTCATGACATGGCGATGCTCTATGCGATTCTGCGCTTGCCTGGACTAGTCAAACGTTTAGACTATGCCGTGCAACAAAAACGAATCGACGAATGGATCGCAACCAGTTTCAACCAATTTTTATCAAGTAAGGATGCTGAGAAAACTGTTGCAGGCATTCAGACTACGGCGACAGGTACTTTTTCTTCATTCATCCAGGCTGACCTGCTGCACGCATTTATGGGCAGTTCTACAATTCCAAAACGGATTGAAGGCAAGCAGCTGATTATTTTCAAACTCGATGACGAACGCCGCACCGTGATTGGACCGTTGTTAGCAGCAGCTATTCACTTGTGCATTGTTTCCAACTTGTCTGTACCCCGACGCGACCCGCTCGCCATCTTCTTAGATGAGTTACCGTCAATTAAGTTAGATAAGCTGCCGCAGTGGATTAACGAGTACCGTTCTAATGGCGGTTGCTTCGTGTTAGGAATTCAGTCGCTCAACCAGCTCTACGAAACTTACGGAGAGAAGATGGGCGCTGCGATCGCATCGGCATGTTCTACTCACATCCTCTTCAACCCTGGCGATGCTAAAACCGCTGAAGAGTATTCCAAGCGGTACGGGGAAAAAGAAATTAAGCTGAAAAATCGCTCTACAAGTAGCTCGGTAAACTCGCAGTCGGTAAGCTGGAACGAGTCACTGCAAAAAATTCCTCTATTTACGGTAGACCAAATCTTGAAGTTCACTGAAGGTTGGTGCGTGATTACCAACCCTGGTTACCGAGTGGGTAAAGAGGGTTCGGTTCCTTACGCACTGAAAATTCCGGTTCCTAAGTCAGATGAAACACGAGCAGAAGAGTGCGAGCAGTTGTGGGATTCTCACGTGCGACCTGCGCTCTCAAGACGAGTGCCACTACCCGATCCGGAAAAACTCACGCAAGAACTGCTTTTACGGGTAGAACACGCCAAGAAGTTGTTGCCTGATCCACCAGAAGAGGGCAGTCAAACCCCACCACCCTCAGCTGCACCGCCACGGGGGACTACACCAAAACGATTTTCGGCTGAGCGCACTCCACGCTCTAATGTTAATGCTCTAGACTTCATCGCACCTGACACTGGACAAGAAGCAAGTTAGAAAATCATTCTAGTAGGTTAAAGCTGCTTGTAGAGCCTGCGAATTATCCGTGCTGTTTTGCCTGTAAATTGAACAACCCATTGCTTGTGACTATTGCTCACCTTGAATAACTCTGTGCTTTTAGCAGGACGAAGCAAGCCCGTTTCAGGGTTTGGGATACATAAAGTTGCACCTGCAACTGGATAGCGATACCAAAACTCCACTGATTCGACCACATCTCCTTTTACTAGTTCTGTCAACGCTTGTGGATAGAAAACAATTTGACAGTTAGTTACATTAAGAACTCGGTTTTGCACCATGAGGCTACGACCTTTGACAATCCACTTGACTAAAACAGACTGCTGAACTCGAACAGGTTGAGTGGTTTGAGTGGTTTGTCGCATTGCTTTAGTTAAAACAGTTTTGCTGGTGCATCTTTTAATTTACTATCTATTTAGCAGCAATGCGGCAACAGGTCGCAGTTTTTAGCAATCAAAGCGGTAATCCTACTAGACTCTGTAGGTGTTGTGCTGTCTGGTTGAATGCTTGGTGCAATTTTGCTGGAGAATTTGACAAGTCTAATTGTTGTTGAGTCTTTTTTATTGCGATCGCTTATCCAAATCCTGTTTGATTTGCAACCACTTATTAACATCTTTAGGCGTGAGATTCTTAGCTAATTCTAATTTTTCAGTTGGCTCTGCCAGATTAACTTTTATCAATATTCCACGTTCGTCTATGGCAGAAATTAGCAAGGTTTTTGCTTGATTGTCGAGCGTCAGCTTGTAATCTTTTGTTTCTAATTCTTCTAGACTTGGACCGGTTTCTTGAGTCGGAACCAAAGCGTAGGGAACACGCCCTGCTTCTAATAAACGGCGAGCAATAGGTACGATCGCTGCTCGTTCCCGTTGGGGTGGGTATATGGATCTAGTGTTAAAATCTGTAGAGCTTGATTGTTGTTCTATAGATCGTTGAGGTTTGTATGATACTTGAGTGGACTCTGTGCTAGCCATCGATTCTGGCGTACTTTCTAGCTTTAAAATCCGCTTAACTGGTTCTTGCAAGAGCGGAACGTCATTTTGCACAATATCCCAGATTACTGCTTCTCTTACTTTAAAATAACCATGAGCTAAGAGATTTCGTAATCTGCCAATGTCTTGCCACTCAACTTCTGGATAGCGTTCGCATACTTATTTGGGTATGTTTAAAACAGCCTCCCCAATTATTTCTAGATTGCGAGCCACCGCATCAAAAGTACGTTCGTCAGCTATGAAGTCATCAAAGCTCATGCTGCAAGTGTAGCGCTGAATCTTATCAATGCTTTTGATAATATCTTCTAAATACAATCTGTAATCACGCAATGGGGATGATGTCCTTTTCTACATTAGAACGAATTTCTGGTCTGAGCGTATCCCAATCAACTAAATCAACTTTTCTCCCTAATAAGTCTTCTAGATAGCGATTGAGTTTTACATAGTTCCGAAAAGTTGGCGTTCCTTCAAACTCCACCAAGATATCTATATCACTATCTGGTCGAGCTTCGTCCCGTGCTACAGAGCCGAATAGTGCTATAGCTTTTACTCCAAATTTAGCAATCTGCTCGGAGTTTCTAATAATTGAAATTATCACTTCTTCTGGGCTAGGAATACTGTGATTTTGAGGCTGGCTTTCCCTATTAAATTGAACTAAGTTAATAGGAATAGCATCCTCCATAACCTTTGGAATAATTTCTGGTCTGAGCATCTTTAAATCTGTTAAATTTACTTTTCTTTTGAGTAGTGTTTCTAAGTGTAGTTTCAAATCTATGTACATATCAAATGTCGGCTCAGTAAAAAATTCTACTAAAATATCTACGTCGGCGTCGCTATTAGGTCGAGCTTCGTTCCGTGCTACGGAGCCAAATATTGCTAGTGATTTGATGCTAAACTTGGGGTAATCGGGAGCTAAACTCACAAGCTTGATTATCGCTTCCTCCGCACTCAACGGTTTTAGCTCTGCTTGTGCTGAAGGTAGAGTGTTTGAGGCAGCAACTTCTAGAATACTTGTTTGCTTTGGAGCTTTTTGAGGCTTTTCAACAGGGTTCATAACTGCGATTTTTAATTATTACTCATCGCACCGCTCAGCTTTTCTAGTAACGCTCCCAGCACGACCCTGAAGCATACACTTGCAGTTGTGTTGGCGAAAGCGTTTAGCATTGGTCTGGGTCTTTAAGAGAGTGTGCCGTGCTGCCAAACTAGATTGTAACCTCTGGGATCGTTTCCAAGTCTAGCATTGGTGTTATAGACTGCTCAACTTGTGGTCGTACTGGGGTTTCTTCAAGGGACTGGTTAACGATCTGACTCAACCATAGCTGGGTTTGAGCGTGTTGCTCTTGGTTCCAACCTATCTTCACTCTACAAACTGGTTTGGAGGGATGTAGGGCTAAGATGATAAGTTGCACTAGCTGGGGGGACACAGAGTATTGCTCGCACGCTGCCCACAGCTTAATTCTGTCTTGCCAAATTAACTTTGGACGGCGAACTGCCCACTCGTAGAGCCTAGGAATGCCACGCCTGAACCCCAGATTAGTATGAACTTGAATAAATGCGTTCTCGGCAAGAGGTGCAACAATCTGGGTATCAATCAGTAGTTTCCTTTTGGGTTGAAACAATTCGGGAGCAAGTTTTTTCATCTGACGCATCCAGCGCCCCATGTGTGGGTGAACCCTTAACAAGGGTTCAACGGGTAGCCCTAGAAACATTTGTTTCATGACAAGCTGAAAATTAGCTTCGTCTTGTTTGGTTGCATTATCATCTTTTACAACGGGTAGAAGTCGGTTCTTAGCAATTATTTGGTTAAGTTGAGGGATGGTAATTAATGACATTAATGGGCTGATCTTAAACGGTCCATCCCAAGAGCGGTAGCTGCGGCTACAAACTAGAAAATTAAAAAGCTAGCTGGAAATTCAATTTCCAGCTAGTAAGTTAACAAGTAGCATCATTAAGTAGTAAATAACTTAGCAAGCAGATAGAGTGCTTGATACAATCATCTCTGCTGTTCTCATCTATTTTTCGTTTTTAGCGCGATCTCCTATTTTCGATTTCCTGAATTTTCTGGCGAATGGCTTCTTCCCCGATCCTGATGCTCTCCTCATCTAAAGGTGCTGGATACCACTTGGTATCAGGGCTTCTCTCCTGTTCTATCTTTGCAAAAAAAGCATCCCATGCTTCTTCATCATCTCGATGATCTGTCACATAAGTTCTGAGGTTAGCGCGGCTCATTTCTTTAAAGTTTGGTTTTGTCATCAGATGAATCTCCAAAGTCCGCCTTGAGGAATTTCTACTTCAATTTCGTCAGTTTGTACTTCGGTGCCTGCTTGGATGTACACAATTTGTCTCCTTGTGTCATATCGAAATACATAAATAGCTCGGTAGCTGTTTGAGAGCATTTGACACACTCGCATGCAGGCGAAAGCTTGTTCTACTGTCGGCAAATTTGTCTTTCCTCCATGTTAGCTGAACCGCGCTTGTATCCCTACTTCTTAAGCTTTTACCTTAAGGCTGGAATGAGAACGCGGTGTTTGTGTCTAGGTACTTGCCTTTCTTTTGAACTTAAATGTAGGAGCTAACCATTTACTGTTAATTACAGTGCAAGGGACAATTTTTACGCAGTGGCGGCGAGTGCCTCAATTAGTTGGGCTTTCTTCATTCGCATAAATCCTTTAACCTTGCCTCTAGCTAAACTTCTCAATTCCTGAACGGTCATAGCCGCATAATCAAGTCGGGGCGGCTTTACGAGTGAGATCGCCCGAACTTTTGCTAGTTCGATAACGTCTTTGTCACGCGCATCAGTAATCTCATCTACTAAGGTAATTTGCGATAAAAGCCAGTCCAATGTAGCAATTTGCGGCTGTGGATCAACGCCTGCTTTAGTAAAGCTAGCATCACAACAAATACTTTGGCAGCAGTCTGTTTTTAACCGTGGCTGCATGGGTAGCGTTGTATCATAGGGTCTTACGATGTAATCTACAACCATAGCTAGAAACGAAAACATAGCGATAAATTCGATAACAAATGTCAGAAAGTCTTGGATTGCAGACATCTTGAAACCTCCTAATGCCAATGATTTAATAATTCGCATCGATCCCCTTTGTGATGGTCTTGACCTCTGTCGTAACGCTTAACAAAGGGTTGTGATTCGATGATTCAGGTAGAGTAGCGAACGAAAATGATGTGAGATCAGCAGTTCAACAAGTAGCTGTAGTAACAGCTTCCTTTCACTCCTAATAAGTTAAGTAAGCAGCAGTAGCGGAACTTCCACCAATGCTAGTTAGGGCTAGGAGGGGCGATCGCCTCCAGCAAAACTAACCCCAGTTGCTTGAGCAATGCAGTGTTACCATCCGGACAACCATGTTGGATCAGGCACTTGGCACATCCAGTTGAGCAATCGCAGCTGCGGGCGATCGCAGCTGCCGCACGAGCAAGTTCAGGCAATTGCTTGAACACAGCTTCTGAAGCACCATTACCACCGTCCGCCTGATCGTAGAAATAGCCCACATAGATGGAAGTTTCTCCCAGTTCTTTGGAAGTGGCAAAATTCACTTCTTTGGGGTCAGCCCTTACAACCAGTTGCAATGCCTGCATGATTTGATGCCCGAAACTGTGCAACGCAATCAAATTACTGGGATGCTCCCAAAGTTGTTGATAGCCTGGTGGAATGGGTAGCCCAGTACGGCTCAAGCTAAGGCGAGTGGCTTTAGCAACTTGTTCGATCGCAGCCTGGGCTTGTTGATTCAAAATCACTTTCACCATTGGTGTAGAGAACTGCACTCGGTAAGGCTGCTCAAAGTTGTCTTCTGCCAACATCTCAGTAATAATGGCTTTACGAGTTGCCTTGCCGCAAGATGGGCATTGACGTTTCCCTGGCAGCGGCTCTTTGTAGTTTAGGCATCGCTTGTTTAAGCAAGTTTGCTCGTAGATTTGATTCATCAAGCTATAGCCACTGGTGATGTAGCTGACTTGTCCAAAGCTGAGTTCCAGCTTCATCGCAGGGGTAAATTCTTTCTTTTGTTCGCGATCGCATTCGTGTAGTTCTTGGGGCAAGAGCAAGGGAACTTGCACTGGATCGGTTAGGAGTTTGATGCTGCTAGTTTCAAATTCGGTGTTAGCAACTGTATACAAGGAGTTATCTGCTACCTGCTTCAAGATTGCCCGCCGACCCTGCAAATCCAAAGATATGCAATTGTAGGTAAGCATTTTCCCATCAATATCTTGTCGTTTGTAGATTGCTTTGGGATGAACTTCTCGATAGGCAATGTCAAGAGAAACTTCCTCTAGTTCTTCCCCTGATTCGGCATCTATCAACTTTATCGTGCTTTGAGTAGCTCCGCCGCGAAAATTAATGTCATTGTGGGGGTTGCCTTTCGCCCATAGCCCGTTCCTGCCTTTGTTGAGATGTCCCTGTGACAAGAGCAGTTTCGCGACTTCAACCGCAGCAGTGCCAAAGTAGTGCTTAATCTTGTCTATAGGAATACCCGTTTCTGCTGCTGCACACATGAGATGCTTAGCAGCAAAGATGGGATACTCATCATTGAAAGACACTTCTTCTGCTTCCCCAGACACCAGGATTTCAGGGTGTTCTGCCACATAAAGGTCGATAGGGTTGAGGGCATTGGGAATTAGCACCGTCAATCCAGGCGCTTGTCGTCCGGCTCTGCCCGCTCGCTGCTGATAAGATTTTTTTGACCCAGGCCAACCCCGAAGTACGCAGCACTCTAATTCAGGTAGGTCAATTCCAGCTTCGAGGGCATCTGTGGCAACAATCCATTGGATAGTTCCAGCTTGAAGTTGCTCTACCACCTCAGCTCTACGTTCTGGCGTGATGCCGCTATAGAATGCAGACACCTGAGCAGATTTTAGCAAACCCGTTAGCTCTCGCACGCTTCTGCGCGAATTACAAAACGCGATCCCCGACTTACCCTGTGACAGCAAGAATTGAATAATCCGAGCGGTGTCAGCAGTAAGATTGTGACTGGGGTGAGTTACTACAATTCGCTTGGGAAGGACTGCTGCTCCGCTCTTGCGAATCCAAATAATGGGTTTGAGGTCGCGTTTAGTTGGCTTCAGGGCAGAAAGCTTTTGGGCAAGCTGACGGGGGTTGCCGCAAGTTGCACTCAAGAAAATGAATTGCAGCTGCTTCGAGTCTCCGCCGTAGCGATCTACTGCTAGTTTGATGCGACGAATGAGCCACGCCATATTCGCCCCATAGCTGCCTGAAAGAGTATGGGCTTCATCAAATGCAATATACCTCAGCTTGCTGTAAAAACCTGCCCATCCTTCTGATTTCCAAGCTTGCCGTAGTTGGAAATGAATTAGCTCTGGCGTAACTGCCAAGATATGAGGTTTCTGTGCTAAGATTTCTGCTCGTTTGTCTTGCTCTTTGACATCACCTGTAATCATCCCCAGTCTAGGTCTGACTTTCTGAGGGATTTTAACAAGAAGGCTAGAAACCTTGTTGTACTGGTCGGCTGCTAATGCTTTAAAGCCATAAAACACCAATGCTCGATGTCCTTGCATGCAACCCTCAATCATGCCAGGATAAATACTCAAGGTTTTACCGCTGGCGGTTGGAGAAGTCAAAATTAAGCTTTTCCCAGCTCGAATTGCTTGCAGGGCTTTGAGTTGATGCGAGTAAAGCCGATTGATTCCCTGCTCGTGGAGGGCGTTTGTCAGTTCAGGAGGCAAGTCGCCTGGAATGTCTCGCTCTTCGGGTTCTTGAGCTTTTGTGGTGGTCTGCCAAAGTAGATCGTCGCCTAGAAATTCAGCAATATCTGCTGGTTCTGTTGTTTGGGATAAGCTTGAATTTTCTGGAATGGGTTGGGTGGCAGGAGTCCAAAAGCTCTGAAGCAGAGCGCCATAGTTAGGTGTTGACATGGGGATTTTTTAGCATTTTCTTTAACTACTAAAAAAATCCCCATAAGGGGGAGTTAGTCCAACTGACTCCGCAACAGCGAAATGCGCCTTTGGTGGTGGATGGTGCGATCGCTTGTCAATTCTGGATTGCGGCACCAAGTCGCATCATTATGCTCAAAACACTGTACAACTCATTCCCAGGACTGAGAATTGAAAACACCCTTGACAAAGCGTACTGTGGTGTACCAGAACGAGTTAGCTTCAGGAAAACGAAACTACCGCCATTTGTGATTAACCCAAAGGTCGGTTTATCTACCTTTGGAGACGCTAACATATAGGCTAGTGCCTGCGCTCTAGCAGCCTCTAGAGAGAATTCTGCTTTTTTGGACTCAATGACCAGTATCCACAGCTGGTTGTTCAGCACTAGGACGTCAATACGACCCTTGACGACAATCCCTTCATCTTCAGCGGTAAGTAAGATTGATGTTTCTGTCTCAATTCTAAATGGGGATTGATAAAACCCCGCTAAGTCAAGCAATGGAGATAGAACCACCATCTTGACCGCATCTTCTAGTAGGGGTGGGTATTCAATTAAGTTGCGATAGTTGCTCTTTACCCGGTCAAGTGATCGCTTTTCTTCTTCTGCGATCTCCGGTAAATCATCTTGCCATTCACGGAAAAACTGTTCATCTTCAGTTTGGGTAAGGCTGAATTTAGTCCTTAAGTCGTGTAACGTAATATCAATGGCTTGAAGGGTTTGAATCATAAGAAAAAATGGGAGTGTGAAAACCCAGCGGCTGATTCGCCCTGGGAGGAAACACGACTTTGGGCAATTGTTAAGAAGTACCCTTTGAACAAATGCTAACTAATTATCTCCTAAAGAAACTCCAGATATCGCTGTGACAAACATAAACAAAGTATAAATGCCCGCAATGTCTATGTTGTGAACGTTGTGGGCGAAATAACTGAAACAAGGGGAGCGTCAATTGAACAATCGAGCTACTTTGAGAAAAGCTGGCAGCATGACTTTTGTGGTTGCACCCTGTTTTAGTTCAACCTCCAGTTCAAACAACCAAATCACAGCAGTAGCCAAGGCTTTGATAGAGGCGGCTGCAACATCCTTTTTCAGGTAATAGAGCCGATTGGGATTGCCAATTCCACATAATTGAGCAATTTCTGCATCTTTCCGGAAAGCTCGGTTTTTGAGGACACTTTTCACCCATAACCAAGTACGAAATTGGGTCTGGAGTGTAGCAACGATCGCTAGTGGCACTTCAGCACGAGACAAAAGGTCGTGAGTTAATTGGACGACCCTGGTTGAATCGCCACATCTGACTGCTTCAGCCAGTTGGAAACTGGTTTGAGTATGGCAGGGGACTAAAGCTTCTACTTCCGATTGACTTAGAGATTTGCCTTGAGCGTAGACCATTAGCTTGTTTAACTCTGATGCTGCCCTAGCGGAATCGTTACCGATCGCCTCCGCTAAGTAAGTGACAACTGGCTTGGACAACGACAGCTTCATGGCTTTGGATCGCGCTGCAATCGATTGAGCGATTAGATCGGTGCGCCAAGGCGCGAGCAAGGGATATTCTTTCAATTGCCCGTGTTTGAGGAAAAATTTAGCAATTTTCAGCCGTTTATCTAATGAGGCGGCGGTGAATACCAGTTTGTTGTTTGGTGGTAAGTGGGGAAGACATTGCAATAGCTCGAACTGCTGCTCCCCAAACTGACCGACAGAATTGAAGTTGCAGTCTTTGACTACCACCACCTTTAAGCGATCGGCGACGGCTGGCGTGCGAGCTGCATTTAAGGCTTCATCAAGTTGCGTCGGGCTGAAGGTATGATAGTTGAATGTCAGCCAGTTGGGATCGAGCTGGCGCTTGAGCGTGGCAAGCTGTTGACTGATACCATACTCGTCCTCCCCAATTAACAACAGTACTGTCATGCGCTCAGTCTCCGATTAGATCTACCATTCGCATTGGCAGCAGTGCGAACAAACACCGTTATAGATTTGGGGTGTTGGGTCACGCGCTGGAGCAGTCGGGCGATCGCCTCTTTGTTAGCTTCAAACTTCTCCAAGTAGGTTGGGGCTACCTGCAAGATAGCATTGGAGCCATTGAGCTTAACGAGAGTAGCCTTAGACAGCAGCATTCGGTTGTTGGATTTAGCGGTATCGATCGCCTGCTGCCAAATTTCGTTAAGCGAGAGTTCTGCGGTTGTAGTCATCAGCTTTGTGAAAATTGGCTGAGGCTCTTGTTGCGTAGCTGACATCAAATTCAGCAAACAAACTTCCAGCCACACTCCGGCGTTGATGGACTGTCGGAGCTGGAGTTCTGCTTTGTGCAGTTGTACCAAAACAAGATTGAGCGTGTCAAAGCTCCACTTGGCTGCTAGCGACTTGAGTTGACGGTAACTGACTACACCTGTTAACAAGTTTTGCTCTTTAGGGGCAGACTGGAGAACGAGCAAATCTCGATAGGTTTGCAGTAAGCTGCTAAGAATCAGCGTCGGCGTTTTGCCTGCATCCACTAGTTCTCTGGCAGATTGCAGAAGTTGTAAGGTGTTACCAGCGGCGATCGCTTCAACGATCGCGAGTAGTTCCGATTCGGTGGTTCCACCTGCCATTTCAATGACCTGGTTTGCTGTCACGTCTTCACCCAACAACCGCACCTGAGAGAGCAATTGCAGGGCATCTCTAAGTCCCCCATTAACGATGCGGGCGATCGCCAACAGTGCATCGTCACCGATCGCAATTTCTTCACTCACAGCTACATTGCGTAACTGTGCTGTAATAGTCCCAGTGGGGAGGGCGCGGAATTCAAATCGCTGAGTGCGGCTGGTAATGGTAGGCAGAACTTTATGAGCTTCGGTAGTGCAAAGTACGAACACTACGTGAGCTGGAGGTTCTTCAATGCATTTAAGCAGAGCATTTTGGGACTGGGTAGTAAGCTGATGGCATTCATCGAGAATGAAAATTCGGTAACGTCCTGCCACAGGTGCGAAACTGCTACGCTCAACTAGCTCTCGCGCATCATCTACACCATTGTGAGACGCAGCATCAATTTCGCTCACATCTAAGCTGTTGCTCGACTCAATTGAACGACAAGATTGGCATTGTCCACAAGGGGTAACGGTCGGCTTTTTGCTCTCTAGGCAGTTTAGCGACTTGGCAAAGATGCGGGCGGTGCTAGTCTTTCCAGTACCTCTCGGTCCTGTAAACAAGTAAGCTGGGGCAATTTGTCTATTTGCGATCGCCGATGCCAGAGTTGCTTTGACGTAGGGTTGTCCTACAAGGTCTTCAAGGGTTTTAGGTCTGTAAGCTAAATGAAGGGCTGCGCTCATAGTTTTGGTTGTAAGATTGTAAATTGCTCCCCGATAGGGGATAGCTGGAAGCCTGTGCCTGAAGAGTCAAGCACAGGTCAAAAAGTCTGCGCTTTGCGTCAATCAGAATTTGACTGGGCGTTGTACTCTTGCTTCGCCTTTTCTAGATCGTAGAGAGGCAGGATAAAATAGGTTGCGTCGATAGCAATTCCGGGAAATTCTAAATCCCCAGCTGGCTTGAGGCTAACAGGGGTGTAGGGTCGATCCATCGTGAAATTCACTGCCGTACTGCTTAAAGCCTTTAGAGTATCGATCAGGTAGTTGATATTGAACTGAATCTCAAATTTTCCCAGCTCATCAGGGATTGTGGCAGACACAGTTTGAGTGCCTCTGCCGTAATCCCGCTCAATCGTGAGATAGATTTCTTGCGTGCTGCTGTCGAACAGGAGTTTGACAGCGTTTTCCTTCTTACTTGCCAAAGCTGAAAGGCGATCGAGTTTGGAGAGCAAGGCATTGGTTTCGATCGCTACTTGCTTGGGATACTGATATCGCTCGACCAAAGCTTGACAGTCGGGATAAGTATCTTCCAAGCATTGAGAAATTATTTCTTTTTGGAGCTTTTTATCGCTAAACTCAAACCGAACGCGCTTTGATGGGGCATCATAGGCAAACCGCAGCCACTCATCAACTTCAATTTTCTCTAAGTTGCGGGTTAGTTCTTTAAGTGTCTTGGCTGGAATGATGCAAGTTTGATCGCTCAAGTGGGACTTAGCTCGCTGCTTTCGCCCGATCCCATTTGTGGACAGAGCAATCAGGGCGACTTGGTGTCCGTCGGTTGCAGTACAGCGCAGCTGCCCTCGTTCGGCACTGTGTAACCACTGCACGCCTGTCAGGATTTTCTTAGAATCGTCCGTACTTGCTGCAAAGATGACTCCTTTCAAACCAGCCTTGACTGCTTTGGCAGGCAGAGAAACCAAATTGGTTGTGGGTACTGAAATCTCTGGGAACTCTCCTGCATCCATACCATAGATTTCAACCGCTCCCCCCTGACTGTCTTCCAATAGCACGACGGGGCTAGAGTTAGTTTCCTGTGCCTCTGTCTCAGCCTTTGATTTCGTCTTGCGGTTTTTGGCAGCGACTGTAGCGTTCGAGCGAATTAGGCTGATTTCACCTTTAGGACACTTACCTACAACACTTACTAAAATTTCAGCAGGCAAGGCGATCGCCCCACCCCGTAGCACGTGCGCTTCAAAGGCAGCACTCAGAGTTAGGCTGATGTCAGAGGCAATGAGCTTGACCTTGTTCTCCTGCTCGTCAGCGATCGCCAGAATATTAGCTAGAACGGGTTGCAGGGGTTTAGTTGGGACGGCAGCTTTGACAAAGGCTAAAGCCGAATCGAGCGCTTCTTGCTGGCAGATGACGTGCATTCCTTGACTGGAGGCAGAACCATTAGATGCTGACTTAGCTGGAATCGATCCATTGACAGCATCGGATTGGCTCAATAGATCGGGTTGCTCAATTGAATTCAGTTGTTCATCGGATTCAACCAACTTTTTGCGCTTTGTTTGCTTCGCCGTCTTACCGTTGTGCCGTTCTAATTTAGCTGGAGTAGTAGTAATTTGAGTTGCCCCAGCTACAGCCGATTTAGCATTCTTGTTAGTCTCTCCCGTGGATGAGGTATTGGTTTGCTTAAGTCTAGTTACGCTCATATTTTTAAAAACCGATTTGCCGTGCTACGCTGCGGTAGCAGTGAGAAAGGTGCAATCCGTCGGATTGAGTGATCGCACCTGTTGATTTGCCAACTTTTGATCCAGTCTTGCAAGATTACTATTTAACGATAAACACCCGTTCTCTAGCCCGCGTCGATCCTACATACCAAAGCCGATTGAGTTCCCGCACGCTGCTGAGTTTTCCGTCCAATCCTCGCTTGTTTAAATCGTTTGCATCGATGGCAACTTCATCAAACGTAGACCCTTGGGAGTTGTGAACCGTAAGGGCAAAGCACGGTCTGACGTTGGCGAATGTTTCTAGATGCTTGTAATACTTCTGCCAGAAGAAGGGGTTATTTTTGGCAGATTGCATCAGCTGTTGGGCTTCAGCATCAAACCGTTGTCGCTCCTCTTCATGTAGCACGTAGATCTGCCGCTTGATGTCGTTGTCAGTGGTGGCGATCGCCCGCCATACCTTGTAGCCTGCATAGCGGTCTTCACAGTAATCTGTAACGACAAACTCGCTGGAGGTTGGCAGAATCACCGTTTTTCCGTCTGGGGCGACTATAGGATCGCGAGCGATTAGCCGTTCGCCGATAACAAACCGAGCGGCATTTACGCCGTAAAGGTGGGTACGAATATGGTGGTTATACCAGTCCACCTGCTTATTCGTCCAACAGAGAATTCTAAAGCAGTCGGGGTTGTTGTCAAACTTGCTCTTCATTTTCTTACAGGCGTAATTCAAAAGTGTCTGCTGCCGCACGACGAATACACCATTTTGCTTGTCCTGCGAGTATTTTGGGCAGGGCTTAAACGGCTGCTTGCTTTTCGTAACAGCTTGGCGGCAGGTTGTGACGAATTCCAGCAGAGGACTGTCAGCTCCTTGTCGGACTACCTGCTTCAGCACTGCCCGATTGGTGACGCTGAAACTGGGAGACTTCTTCTCGTTGACTGGATTAAGCTGCGCGGGATCTCCCATCAGCACGATTTTGAGTCGAGGTGCATACAGGCTAGCCGCGTCTTCAATCCAATGCCAGAGCTGCTCGCCAATCATGGAGCATTCATCAATGAAAACGATATGAAAGGCATGAGCATAAGATGAGCCAGTCCGTTCTAAAACTTTCTCGCCAGCTCGCGTCACCATCCCTAGCCCTAGCAACTGGTGAATGGTGAAGAAGTCTACCCCAGCAAGTGAGTTTTGAGCTGCCATGTGCTGGAGTACGTTCACAGCTTTGTTAGTAGGAGCGGTCAAAGCAATCCGCTTGCCTACGCTAACCAATGCTTTAACCAACAGCGAAACTAACGTGGTATTGTGAGTCACGATACAGTGCTCTGTGACGTAAAGTCGAGAGGGATGTTCTACAGCAATGCAGACACACTCTTGCTCTCCTTCAGCTTCGACTGAAACAATATATCGAGCTGGAGCATAGCGAGTTTTTGGTTTCACGCGATCGCGCTTGCGAGGCAGATGAAAAGGATTGATATCTGGGGGTAAGCAAATTGAAAGTCTATAGCATAAACGACCAGATGCTGTGTTTCTTGTTTGTATTGGGCAAATACCACCCAATGATTCAACTAAACTTCTCACATCCGCAGCCAGCTTGGGTGAACTAGTTGCAAAGGATGTCTCATAGCCTTCTTGCGAGACAGTACCATCTGTGTCCATCAATCCACGTAACAGCTCCAAGCGCACTTCTTTTGAGTTAATTAAGTAGCATTGGGGAATGAATTTTTCATAGGAGTACTTGCCCCACAAACCTAAAGATTTCAAGGACTCTGTTAGTGGATTGTGTCGATATTGCCCTCGCCACTGAGTACCTACAAAACGATATTCTCTCTGAATTATAATTCTCATATCCACATCTTCGGGAATTATCTCTCGGCAACGAGTAATAATTTCTGCATCGTTGGTTGTTAACTGGGGTGTATTGCTTGTCAGTCCTCCATCTCCCAGTAGGCAACCGAGTAAGTAAGGAGCTATTGGAACGGTGGAAAGTTCAAAGTCAGCGCACTGCATTACTGGAATGCGATGATTGCTTTGCAGCCCGTTTCTAGTTGATAATGATGCAGCAATTTCTCGCGTAGTTTTGACTCGTCCCTTCTTGGGTTGAGGGATTCTTCCCTTCTTTTGTGCTTTGTAAACTCTCACGCGGTTGGCATTGCGTTCGTGATAGCTTTCAGTTAGCCACAAATGATCGTAGCAGCACAAGGTGGAGCTGCCATCGTTAAACTTAATCCTAGCTACGGGTTTAACTCCTTGAGGGAAAATCCCAATGACTCGTGTGCGAGAACCATCGCCAGCGATCACAAAGTCGCCAGGTTTGAGCTGACCAATTGGTATCCATCCCGTAGGAGTGAGGACGGGGGTATGAATAGGTTGAGCTTTGCCAGTCCCTGCATAGCCGCCCAGCAAAAATAAGGTTTGGTCTGAATCTAAAAATTCGAGAATCGCCTTCAATGCCTGCTCTTGGTCGCAAGTTAATTGAAATGGGAGTTGAGGAATCGAGAGGATCTGTGCGGTCATAGGTCGAGTGTTTGAAATTTCCAAACACCCCACGCGGTAGCGGTTCACTCAACTTTCTTGGTTTTCTCTAATTCCTCTTTTCTTTCCACTTCCAAGCATTGTGGGGTGGAGAGCGCCGATAGGTATGTCATCTCAAGGATGCTGTGGGAAAATATAGCGGTTTATGTTTTCTACACTGAATTGGGTAAATTTGTGAAGAACGCATGAAATATTTGTAACCAAAAATACGGCTGTTATATTGGTATTGCTGAATTTAGATTTTGTTATCGAACTGACTTAGTTATGTTTGGTACTTCTTCTCAAGAATTGACGCTTGCAAGTTTAATGTAAGTTTTAATACTTGTATGGCGATAACTAAAGTTTTAGCTGATGGTAGTCTGAGCGTACCTGTTTTCGACGCATCTTACGAAAACGGGAAAGGGCGATTTTTATCTGAACCATTTACCTTAAAGCACTCAATTCTGGCTCAAATGTTTTCGCCAGAAGACTTGAAGTCTTTGGTGATGGTTAAAGTCGACGATACTAATCCCAATCCCGATCGCCTTCGCAACCGCACTTTTGAAGACGGTCAGAAGCGGTTCTTTGCATTTAGTTCTGGGCAAAACTATTATTTTGCTAGCAAGAACTTAAGAGATCGAATTCGAGATTTTTTTCAAACCGAGCCAGACACCGCTTGTCGCTACGGGTCATTGTTGACTAGCGATTGCTTTAAAGGTACTCAAACCTTTGAAAACCTGCGGGTCAAAATTGTCGATCGCCAAGACCCAAAGTATGCAGAGTATAAAACAGGGGATTGTCACGGCAAAATTTCTCCCAAACTGGCGAAGGTATTAGGTGCGAAGACGAACGCACCGTTTCAATTTCGCTTGGCTTGGAAATCAGATTGGGCTGTTGATGAAAAACTAAACCTACCCAGTTTTCTATCGAAAGGGACATTTCTGCCTGATCGCAATTTGACTGAAGGAAAAGGGTATGACTTGATTCTGGATATCTCCTCGATCAAAGGAATTGAAAAGTCCCAACTGAAAAAGCTGATCCCCTGTGGAGATTACGAATTTCCTCAAGCCGTGCTGGGTAATCGCTCCAATGCCAAAGTCACCCAATACAACAATAGTTGGCAGTTCACCATTTGGTTTTCTGAGGATGCAATACGGCAGGACTTTGGACCTGTTACGCTCAAAAAGGCTCAGCAATTAGCTTCCTTGCAGCGCGACACCATCGCTTTAGCCAATCACATTGTCGCAGAGTACGACAAAAAACAGGGACGCGATCGCGCCTTTGGGAATCGCAGCCAATCTGAAGAGTTGGATTTACAAATTGAAGACTCAGATTTAGATGAGGACGTATCTACCAAAGAGCAGGAAGCCCGAATAATTTGCCTGCTTCGAGCAGATAAGTATGGGCAGCTTTTGGATGCGCCAAAGGTTGCAGATTACCTGCGCGATTATGTAGCTAACAAATGGCGAGACCTAGCGGTTAAGACTGGATTTACACACAGCTCTGGTATGGCGATGCCAGCTCCAGAACTAAAGCAGGGAAAGATTTGTGCGCCTCACCTGCCAGAAGGAGACACTATTGTTACTCGCTATCCAATTGTTTCAAGAGATAACATTCGGCTCTATAAAAATGTCCATCATCCAGAGTTAGTAAAGACAAAAAATGTAGTTTGGATTAACCCATTGGATGCAGAGAAATATCACCAGGCAGACTTTGATGGAGACCAGTTAATTGTCACGTCTGCTATTAAAATACCTAACATTGCTAAGGAGGTGCGTCGAGCTGGAGAACCTGCCGAGTTTATGGAAGTTAAGCAACGCCCAAAGCTATCTTACATCGATGTTTTAGATGAAGAGGGAAACCGCAAATACAAGAGTTTAGCAGAGGTAGCGGTTGCTAGCAGCCAGAACAAAGTAGGTCAAGTAGCACTTGCTATTGGGCGAGTGCAATCCTCCCTACCTAATGAAAATGAAAACCCAGCTTTATTTGAACGCAAAAAGCGGAAATTATTAAATCGTTTATTTGCTGGATTACAAATTGAAGTTGACTATCAAAAAAGTGCAGAACGAATTGAAGATGTTAAAAAATTAGAAGGAATTTCAGACTTTAACGGTCATCGGTTACTAGACGATGCTAAAAAGTGGGCGGACGCTCATCCATGTCACTTTTTTAAATTTTATAAAGATGACCGAAGTTATCGCACCTTTACTATTCCTGCTGAAGAAAAAGCCGCAGTTAATGTTATTCCTAGAGAAGTAGTTAATCCTTTGTGGTCAGCGACTCAAATTCGGAACCGCAGCCGTGAAGAATTTCGTTATTTATTTCCCAATCCTATGACTGAGGGAGCAGATGAAGATGAAATTGACTATTGGAAAGAAAATTACTTAAATTGGGCAGAAGAATTAAAACTTAGGTTTGAGGAGTCTCGCAACGAAATCAAACAAAGAGTTGGTGAAGACTCAGAAGTATTTAATAAAGAACTCGGTAGATTGTACGATTCCTACAGAGCAGAAATTGCAGAGCTTTTTGTCGAACCAGAAGAACGCTCTGCTGCTGCCAGTGCGCTTTGGTATAGCCAGCACAGCAGACCAGAACGTAGAGGAGCCGAAGAAACGTGTCTTAAAATTGCTAAAAAGCTGAAGATAACTTTTGGGTTAGAAGTTGATTACGAATTGCCTAACGAAGCGCTACCTCGCGATGCTTATGTTCTCAGCATTCCCTTTGGAAATGAAGCACTGAAGTGGAAGCAGTCTTTGGATGAACGGGAAATTGAGTATACGGCAATTATCAATTCCGAGCTGCCAATGGTTGATTTTGTGTTCAAAGATTTATCTTCCAAGGTGATTGAAAAGTTAGAAGCAAGATATGGAAATAACTTTAACGGCTCAGAACAACTTAATTTACCCGATAAACTGTGGATAGTTGCACCACAAAACTATAACTGGGCAATGTCACGCACTCAACCTGGTGTTGGAGCTTTAGTTTATAACTTGTTTACCGATGAAATCTGCCAGCAACTTGAATCCACGCAGATCGATCAGATTCAAGTTTTAGGTATTAAACATAATGAATTTGCCGCAGAGAACTTGAATTCGCGTCAGTGGAGAAACCAATCTATTGACTTTAAGGTTGATACGCTTAAGTTAGAGCCAGATAATCCCAATTACTACCGTTACAATGGTACTCCTGCTATTGCTATTGACGGTAAGATTTTAGGCACTTTTTCACCAGAGACACCAAAGCTGCCGATTGGGTCAACTTTCAGCAGCACTATTGAGCCAGAAAGATCGAAAGTTACGTTGCACGTCGATCCCGAATCGGTTTGCTTACCAGTTATTGCGATTGCCTCTGGCACTGCGCTCCGCGCAATCGCATCCAAAGAAGAATCAAAACAAGCCGATTTTCCATCTCCTCCAGAGCGATCAAGCGACGGAGCCAGTACTAACTTTAGCGAGCAAGTTCATAAACGCCAGATCCGATCCCAGAAAAAGGAGTCTACTGTAATGGACAAGCTCATTGCTGGTGTATCTGCGGCGTATGTACAAAAGTGCTTGACTCAAGGAATCGAGCCAGACCATGAGAAGCCAGTCCGAGTTGGAGTGGGAAGTTGGGATGCTTATGTCGAGGCATCGGGTGACACGCGGATTCGCGGTGGGCTAGAAGGTGAAGCTAAACGAACGATCGCTCAGTTTAATTTACACACCGTTGCAGTAACTCATCCTTTGTCTCCAGTGCTAACCAAGGCGTTTGAGCAGATGTTAAAGCAATACCAACGGCTTGATCAACAGCAGCCCTCCAAGTTTACACGCACTTTACATTCTTCTTCAGAATATCAAAAGTTTTTGAAAAAAAAGCAAACTGAATTGGATTAGACTTGGCAGTGTAAATACTGCTTGCTAAAGTATTATTTATAGCAAAAAGAATAAATAATAAAGCAGAAAAAGACTCATATTTATTGGCTTCAAATATGATGATTCCTACTAGGGTCAGCCATAGCCAAGCTGGTATCTAATAGAAACCTATGTATTTTAATATTTAGTATTTGCTGATATGACAAAAGCGAAAGCATCAAGTCATTCTGGTATAGGTCGTCGTGTTCAGAAACAAAAACCTTGGTCAAACTTGACTGACCCTAAAAAGCTCAAGCACATTTCTAAATTAGTCGATAAAGCCCTTGAAACCGTCATTGGAGACGGTTCTATTTCATCATTGCAAGATTTTAAAGAATTTGTAGAGTCTTACAGTGAGGAACACAGCAGTCAACCAATTGCAATGGAGCTGTGTGAAGGTACAGATGGAGAAATTAGAGGCTTTCGGTTCTACCTCATCAGTAACCCCAAAGAACGCACTAGTGGTAAATATTTGGCACTGAACCTGCAAAAGCATGGGGTAGAAATTGATGAAAACAAATACACCCCCTCCGCAATTCTGGAGAGTTTAGGAATTGATGATGAGTTTGAAAGTGACGTTGAAGAGTTAGAAGAGTTTGAGAGCGAAATAGAAAATAAGTTTGAGAGCGATCGCGACGATCTCGATTTGGAGCTAGATGACGAACCGCTCGCCCAGACTGCTAAACTGCCCAAACAACGTCAAGCTGGAAAACAGAACGGTAAAGGCAAATCTGCTTTGAAGCAGATGGAAGACTTTAAGCAGTCTATCTCAGAGGATGAGTTAGACGATCTACTCGATGACACAGACCTAAATCTAGAGGTAGACGAACTGGCTCCTACACCTGTTAAAAGTGTTACTAAATCCAAATCGAAATCTAAGACCCAACCGAGCAACGGTAAGCGCCAACAGGATAACGGTAAGTTTCAAGACCAAAAAGATGACCGGAATGAAAAACCATCGCTCAACGGTCAAATTGTAGTTGAAGAAATTTCAAATATGGGTGCTAGAGCTGCGGTGTCTGGATACGAGGTCAATGGCATCAATGTTGCTGGATTGGCAACTCAACTAGCAGCGTTAGGGCTTGCGGTTGGAGAAAACGTTTTTAAATCATTGCAGAATACTGATTCTAAACAACAAAAGCGTCTCCAGCAAATTCTAGATTTAATTCAGGAGCAGGCTGAACGAACTGAAGGGCTGATTCAACGAGAGCAACGATTGCGATCGCCTTTGGCGCTGCGCGAAGCGCAATCGTTTAATGCTATAGAACCTGGAGAAACCGAGTTAACACAAGCAGATAAAAGAGCAAGTCGCATTCTAGAAACAGTAGAGAAACAGGATCGGCGAACGCAGCAGCTTGCAGAACGAGCTGAACAACTACAAACAGCCGATCGGTCTGCTCGTACTGTTGACGATGATGAGCCTTCAACTGAGTCTGCTGAAACTTCCACTCCTAAGCGTCAGGTGCAAAATTCTCCAGCAGAAAATGCGGTTGAGGATAGCATCGGTGCAGCCACAAATCAACTGGCAGATAAAGTCAATCAACTGGGCGATAGTTTGGACGCAACATCGACACCTCTACCGCCCATTAAGCTTAACCCCAATGCCAGCCTGGACGACAAACTGACTCAAATTGAAGAATACCTCAATCGACTTGTCAAACGCATTGATGCTTTAGAGGAACGGATCGAAGCCCTAGAGCAACAAGCAGAGATCGACAAAAGCATCGAAGAAAAGTCATTGCAGGAATCGTCAGAGGGACGCGCAGCTAACTCACAACAAACAACAGTGGCAAACGCCCTTATGGCATTCGTTTACTCAGCACACACTGAGAACGCAATCCAAAGCGAGGATGTGCTGTGTTGCTCGCTACCACCCGATCAAACAGTCTATGTAGATCGGGTTAGCACCGAGTTCATCAGTGTTTCCTTAAAAGACAAAGCCGACCGCCAGCTCTTTACAGCAATTAGTGGTGATGGCTCTAGCTGGAAAGTGTTGGAGGATTCGCTTTCTGCTAGGGAAATAGACAATATTCGCATCTTGCCACAGACCCCTGAAGCATTTGAGAAACAGCAGCTTGCTCAGGAGTTTGTTGTCAATTTCAAACAGCATTCCCCAGAATTTTTTAACGGTAAGGGCGAATCTGGGTTTATATTTACCGATGAAGAAGGAGTAAATAACTATGAATTTGAAGTAATGAAATCTAAGAACCAAAAAAGCTTAGTTGGATATGACTTGCTGAATGAAGGAGAGCAAGTTTTCAAAGCCATACTTACTCCTTCTGAAAAAGGTTCTAAATCAGAGTATTACAGAGTTGAACAATGCGATATTCCCACCCCAATCTTGGCATTGTTAAATGAATCTTTGGTTTTAGAGGCAGAAGCGGAGCAAGAACAAAAGCAAGACCTAGCTAAAGAGGCTTCTAAACCCGAGCGAAAGCCTACTCAATTACGTCATTATTCTGACAAAGAAATCGAAATGTAACGCAGCCATTTCTTAACAGCCAGCCTCAGCCCCTCCTACACTTCGAGAAAGGCTTTCTTTACCTTACAGGAAGCTTACGGCGATCGCTTCACCGTACATTGTTCTTTCTACGAATAGAATTGAGCGGCTTCTCGAAAAGCTCGAAGGCTGGCGATCGCTATTGCTAGAAACAAATATTTTAACTATTAACAAATTCGAGGAGATTATGACTCTCATGCGTTTCACTACCTACACCAATAAGCGTAGATTTAACCGGATTAATCGGTTTGATGTAATGTTCATCGTTCTGCTGCTTGCTGTAACAGCTTACTTACTGATTCAAGAGCCTTTGATGGTGGCTATTCTCGGCTGTGCGAGCATTGTTTACCTGGGACTGTACAACATAGGTCGTGCTATTCCGTTGGTTGAAAAGTGGATTAATGCCAAAATTCGATTCTGGCACGTTGCTACAGCAATTATTGGAACTACCTGTTTATTTACACTATTCGATGCTCCAGCTCATGCACTATTTTTGAGCGGTCTAGAAGACTTTGTAGGTGAATTGGTTAATGCCTCTAACTCCGGCGTTGATGCTGGAACAGTAGGGACTGTATTTAACATGATTCGAGCTATCTTTTTGCTCCTTGTTGTAGCAGCAGGCTTATTTGCTTACAACCAAGCCCAGCAGGGAAATGACTGGCGACCCATTGCAACTCAAGTTGCGCTTGCCTTTGGTATTGTCATCGGTTTAGACATTATTACGTTAATTTTTACGGGTGCCTAATTTACAAACTAGGCATAAGAACTAGGAAGCAAACTTTGAATTTGATTTTTAGTTAATTCTTCATCATCTTTCTTCATAGCAACATGAATTCAGCGCCAGAAAGAGAATTTATTCGGTTTAATAAAATTCTCGGTAAAGAAGCTAGTATTGGTCCAATTCCCGCCAACCAGCTTATCCCCTGGATAGCGATCGCTATGGTGTGTTACACCATCACCAATGGATTTCTCAGTTTGGGAATTCAATGGTTCTTTGCCACAACATTTTGGCTGATTCTTAGCTGGTGGATTTTAAATGGCAATAAACCATACAAATTCATCGACCAGTTCAAAAGACCGCCTGGAAAAGATTGGTGCAACGGCAACAAAATTTATATTTCTCCCTTACCTCAAGAGCGACCTAGATGGATTCGCCAACGCTACAGCGATTCAGTTGTTCGAGTGCGTCTAAAGCCTAAAGTTGTGCCAAACCAGTATCAAGGGAAAAGTATTTTTATGCCATTCCAAAATGATGTTAATCTCTGTTGTATTGCAGAAATAAAAAAAGATAATCGAGAAGTTTCTGCTTTTTTATTAGAGCAGGGTAAAGACCAATATCAAGTGGTCTTCATGTTCAAACTAGAAGGGCTGCACGATGTACTGACCCGCAATGAAGTGTCGGGCTTTGCTGACCAAGTAACTGAAGGATTTAAGGGAATTCCAGCAAAAGAGCGAATGACCTTCTGTCTGGGGTGCTACAGCGAAGACTTAGAGCGGCAGCAGCAGTTAGAGGACTTGGCAGACGATTGCCAACTCGCTCCAATTGCAGTTTTGCTCAGAAACGAGCAGAAGCGGGTACGCGAACTAACTGTTAAAGGGACTCGCCAAGTCTGGCAGCAGTATATTTTTTGTACCTGGACTGCTAGCAACACTGCTGAGTCCGCTCACTCAGATTGGTGGAGCAAGATTGAATCCAAACTTAAGTTTGGCGTACTTGCTGCGATCACTGGCAACACCAAAGTCTACCAAGAGCAATTCTTCCAAAAACTGTTCGTCAAAGCTTTCCAAGAAGGATTCATTCCTTGGGAGTTGTTACTCACAACCAAGATGGGGTTAAATACCACGCCTTGCACTAAAACAGAAGCTTGGCAGTGGTTGTGGAATCGTTTCAACTCTGGTACGGCTCCAGCAATTCCACAAGTCATCACATTGGAAGAAAACAGCGATGATGGCTACAAGCTTTATGAAACCAAGACCACGGAAAAACATAGCGTTACGGTTTTGATTGAAGGGCACAATGGTGAATCTGCTTGCCCAGAACATCGGGAGAGCCGAGACACTGTATTCATCAGGGGTAGAGGCGTGAATAAGCAGTGCGGTGTTGTAGTCATGGAAGAACCACCATCGGGATGGATTTCTGCTAGAGAGCAGCTCCGCTGGATGTGGAAGTGCATGAGTGCTGGATTTATTCGAGACACCGAAGCTTGGGTCGAGATTTCACTTGCGAATAATTTTTTGATTCAGGACAACCTAGCACGGCAAGCTAAACAGACTAAAGCCGCCAAAACTAGGGCTTTTACCAAAGGTGCAGGTCGAGATGTTGGGGCAGAGATCAAGCAGGAAGAATCGTTTGATGCTCAAAGGCGATTGTATGAAGGCATGAAGGCATTGCATTGTGCGCCAGTGTTTTTAGTTTTTCGAGAAACTCAGGAAGAACTCAACGTTGCCTGCAATGCCTTCGCTAACAACTTTGACACGGCGAAGTTAATTCGAGAGCGCAACATCGCTTGGGAATTGTGGTTGCAAACTCTACCGATTACTACCAAACGGATGTTGCACAGTACAGATGTACTTAGTAGCGAACGCCGTCTTACCCCTGATACCCAGACAATTGCCGGATTTTTACCGCTGACTTTGCCTAAAGCGATTGATCGGCGAGGGGTGGAGTTTGTCAGCGACCGAGGCGGCAAACCGATATATATCGATCTGTTTGATGGTGGAGCAAAACGCTTACTGGTGACAGGAACTTCTGGCTCTGGAAAAAGTGTAATGGTGTGGCGCTTTGCCTTAGAAGCTGTGGCGAACAACATTCCTGTAGTGGGCATGGACATCTCCTCTGGAGGCAATAGCACCTTCAAAACTGCTGTGCAGCTCCTCGGCGATCGGGGCGCATACTTTGACATCTCTAGAGGCAGCAGCAATTTGATGGAACCGCCGGACTTGCGTCGCTTCAAAAAGGAAGAGCAGCAACAACGCATGGAAAGCTGGAAGGAATCTATCCTTAAAGCACTGTTGGCGATCGCTATGGGTAAGGTTAACAGTCCTCACCTGGCTCAGCGGGTTGAAGCAATTTTGCGTCTCACGTTGGACGTGTTCCTGCGCGAACCGGACATTGTTGACCGCTACAACAGAGCATTTGAGCAGGGGTGGAAATCTCAAGAGTGGCAGCAAATTCCTACGTTAGCTGACTTTACTCGCTACTGCACCCGCGAACGATTAAACCTGCGATCGTTTGAGGATCTAGATCGGCAGGCAATCAACCAAATTAACAGCCAGATCTCTGCACTGTTAGTCTCTCGCTTGGGTAGAGCGATCGGCAGACCTAGCACTTTTTCACCGGAGCCAGTAGTGAAGTTTTTCGCCCTCAGCGGTCTGACAAGCGAGCAGGATGCGTACTTGATGGCAATTAGCGCTCATGCAGCGTGTATCCGAAATGCCTTGTCTCACCCCCAGAGTTTGTTCATTGGAGATGAGTTGTCAGTACTGCTTAAAAAACCTGGTTTTGCCCAGATGATCGGTGAAACTTGCGCTACAGGTCGTAAAGACGGCATTGCCGTATGTCTAATCGGACAAGACCCCGACAGTTTCTATGACTGTGCAGCAGGTCCTCAAATTATGCAAAACCTTAACTACAGGTTGACAGGGTGCATTACCTCAGCCGCTGCTTTATCTTTTCAAAAACTGCTGGGATACGACCCTGCAATTATTAGCCAAAACGCTACCGAATCCTTTTTACCGCGCCGGAGCGATCTCTTCTCCTACTGGCTGATTGAAAAGGATGGACGGTTTTGGAAAACTCGGTTCTACCCTGGTGAAATGATGCTAGCTGCCGTTGCTAACAACCAGGACGAGCAAATGGCTCGCAACCGAGTGATGGTGAAGTATCCCGACACCGTGCTGGGCAAATTGCAGGGACTTGCTGAATTTACCCAGGCTTATATCCCAGCACTTAAAGAAGGAACTGGGCTGAAGCAGATCGGGATTTCTGCGATCAAAGGCTCCGCTATACCAACTGTTACACAAGCGTCCGAGTGCGGTAGTGCATTGATAGATGTGGCAATGCTTTCGGATAGCGATCGACCTCTAGCCGCGTAGGAATTTCTATGAAACTAACACTAAAACCACTAAAGATCGCGAGCGTGGGTACAGCAGTAATGTTTATTACTCTTGCCCCTCTGCCCCAAGCAGCCGCTACCACGCAGTCGTCTACCAGTAAATCCCCTACACCCCTTAAAATCGAGGATGTTTTCGATCGAGTCTCATCTCCGTTTAGTGGAATTGCTGACTTTTTTACTAACATTTCTGGTGCTGTGAGCGCAGCTCTCAGCGATGCTATAGGGGATTTTGGTGTTCCAGATTTAGCATCAGTGTTGGAGCAGTTGGAAAACACTCCCACCTCTAGCGATGAAGGTGCAAAGCTTTCAGAAGCTCTAGAGAATCGACAAAGCGGCAATGGTTCTTTTGCCATTCGCTCTGACCTTGCCAATCAAGCTTCTCGACGGACTGCGCTTGCTGTGATGAATGCTGCCACGTTGGGCAAAGATGCTCAACAGCTGATGGTGCAGCAAGCGCAGATTGCCCAGCGAGCCATTGAGGAAAATGCGCGGTTGGCTGAGGAATCCCAAAATCTTGATGTCACCCAGCAGATCATGCAGAACTTGTCTCGACAATCTGCTCTTGAGGCACGGGTGAATCAACAACTGCTCCAAGAAGCACTGCAAGCACGGGTAGACCGCTCGATTTCTAACACTCTTTCCGCCCAAATTGCCGAGGAAGTATCCGCTGCAAATCTCGCAGACCGTCGGCAAGAAATTGGCTCAGCAAACATGTCTATCCAACACACAGGATTGATTTCGTTACCTGGTGGTTACTACTTAGGTGCTGGCAATTAATTGCTAACTAGCTGATCGGTAATGGGCTTGAAGTAAATGTACACAGGAATCTAGAAATTTCTAGATCAAAGGTAATAAACAATGGGAGAAGATGGGTTAATCACTGGAGAAAACAATGCCTTTCAAATTGTCAGCCAGTCGATTGATTTAGCACGAAATACAGCTGAGGCTTGGAATACTGTTTGGGGAGAGACGTTTGATAGGTTAGACGGAGGACTTTGGGGTGGATTAGTTAATCTTGGACTAGTTTTAGCCGCAGTTTCAATTTTATTTGTTGCTGTCACTACAGGACGAGAAATTCTAGAAAAACACTCCTGGGCTGAGCTGGTTCACATGTTCATCTGGCCCATCATCATTGTTATGTTTTTGGGAAACAACGGTGCACTTCTATCGCAATCTATCCAGATGATTCGAGGCTTTGCACACGTTCAAGTGATGAGCGTTTTGGAGGTGCAATTAGGAGAGTTAACTTTTAGGAATGCCATTTCGCAAGTTGGGATCAGTTCGGCGGCTCGTCAAGCATTGGAAAATCTCTATAGCGAATGCGAAAGATTAGTGGGAGACGAACTTCTACAATGCTGGAATGAAAAACAAGAGCAGGCAGAACAAATTTTAGCCGAAGCAGAAAGGCAAGCAGGGGGTCCACTGGAACAGCTGAGAAGATTTGTTGGTGGGCTGGTGAATGCAGCAAATGAAGGTTTAGGAGAATACGTTGGTGCTGTTTTACGAAGTGTCTACGTACCGTTCATTCGGATGCTGCTGGTTGCAGTTCAGTGGGCATTTGTCAACATACTAGAAGCGTCTTTGTTGCTCACAGCATTATTTGCACCGATCGCAATGGGACTCTCGCTTTTACCCTTGCAAGGTCGCCCAATTTGGGCTTGGCTGACTGGATTTATGAGTTTGTTTGGAGTTCAGCTTGGCTATAACATCGTCGTTGGTTTGGGTGCAGTTGTTGTCGTGAGATCGGGTGGAGAACTGATTACAGATGTGGCGTTTTTAGCCTTTTTAAGTATTTTTGCACCAGGACTGGCAGTTTTAATTGCAGGTGGCGGTGGTATTGCTCTCTACAACGGCGTTAGCAATAACGTCAAAAGCGTCATTGATTTTTCTAGCAACACCATTGGTGCAGTGACTCGACTGGCAGTTAAAGCTATGGCATAAGTGACTTGACAGAAATAAACGGCAGACGTTCATCTCTTAAACTGTGTCAAAGATTCATTCTATATGAAAATTCAACGAGCGCAAACCACATTATTAACCACTGAATCTAAGAATTTCCTAGCACTGCTCCAGTTAGGCATTCTAAGTCTGCAAGTCTTAATATTTGTCTTTATTTTGCTGATTGCTGGGCGACAAAATCAACTTGCTCGTCGTCGTCCCACAATGGCACAGCTCGTCAATGGAGATACAGTTTATATCTCTGAAAAAGACCGATACTGGCGCTATCCGCAGGTCATCCGGAAGGTTGTCAGCGATTGGACAATGCTGACGTTCAATTGGGAAGGCAAAATTGCAGGCAGCGATAAAACTGATGAAGGGGTAAAGGTAGACGATCGACAGCGAGTTCCTACTAACACCTGGTTTGCTTCTGTACTGCTAGAAGATGACTTTGCCCAAGCTGCTCTCAAAGACATTGCACAACTAGTTCCTGCCGATGTATTTACAGGGCGAATTCGTAGTGTGGCGATCGTCAACCACGTTTCTGAGCCGCGTCAGATTGCCCAAGGGCGATGGCAAGTGGATATGGTATCAACTCGGATATTAATTGACCGGACTGGAAAGAGCGAGCGCCTGCCATTTAACCGCACTTTTACCTTAGAGGCTGTTGAGATTCCTCATTCTCCTTTGGGTAGTGATGCATCGCTCGTTGAGCAAAGGATTTACGAGATTCGCTCCGCTGGGCTACAGATTATTAACATTGTCCCCTTCGAGCCAAAAGGGTCTTAGATATGTCAGAAAACCAAAATGAACCACTTTCTACTAACAATGGTCATGCTAACCCAACAGCAACCAGTACGGTTGAACCTGTTACTGAATTAGACGCAGATGCGCAAAAGCAGTTGGCAGGTTTGACTGAAGAAGAGCTTTTGATTCCTGACCAATACATTATTAGTCCAGATTCTCCACAATCTGAAAAATCTAGTAGTAATCCTATAGCTAAAGTCGGGTTTGTAGCGATTCTTATTGGTGGAGTAATGGGACTATTAGCACTTATTTGGTTTTCTTTGTTTGTGCCTAAACCTAATAGTAAGCAGGTTAAAGTCGAACCTAGACCAACCGTGACTCCTCAAGCATCTTCTGAAGATGAAAATGCACGACTAAAAAGCAAGTTGGCGTTTCAAGACCAAAAGAGCACTCTAGAAGAACCTCAACCTGTTGGTACACTTTCATCTCAGCGGGCAAAAAATGCTACTACTCCAACAAGACCTACAACAACGCCTGCTAGACCTACAACGCCGACACCAGCACCACGTTGGGTGAGAACATCACCACCACCTACACCAGCACAAATATTAGTACGAACACCACCAACCCCAGCACGAACGCCAGCACCGACGCGATCGCCGGCTACCGAGCCTATCGATCCATTCGAGCGTTGGAGTCAGCTTGCTAGTCTAGGTCAAACCAAGGCTGAATCAAATATTGAGATTACAAAGCTCTCAACCTCCTCTACTGATTCTACTGACTCTCCTGACTTATCTCAAACCGCCTCATCAAGTTCTTCTGACTCTAATGCCGCTTTTGCTAGCGTGTATCATGCGTCTGAAGGGCAGGTTACTACCTCCTTAGTGTCAGATACGCAACTCCCAAGTGTGGCGATTGGAGCGGTAGGAAACGTTTCTGGTACTTCTGTTGGGACTCAAGGTATTTTATCCCGAACTCGGTTCCAAACTCAGCAACAAGTGCAAAAAACTGTGCTCCCTGGAACAATTGCCCCTGCTCTAGTTGCAATGCCGATGGTTTGGGATACGAGCAGCCAAACGCGAAGTCAGGACAAGTTACCTCAGCGATTTACAGTAGAGTTGATCGAGCCATTATTGGCAGAAGATAGGTCTGTGGCATTACCCGCAGGCACAGTGTTTGTGGCACAGGTTAGTTCAGTTAGCGAAGGAAACAATGTGGTATCAGCTAGTGCTGTTGCTGCGATCTACCGAGATGGAGCAGGAAATTTGCACCAACACGCGCTACCTGAAGGAGCTATTTTGATTCGAGGTGAAGGCGGTGGCACCTTGGTTTCTAAAACCCTCAACAATTCAAGGGGAGCCGTTGTACGTCAAGACTTGTTGATTGGCGTATTAAGCGGTCTAAATAAAGTGGGAGAGATCGTTAATAGACCAAGATCTCAAACGATCGCAACAGGGAGCGGGTACAGTCAAATTACTATCCAATCCGACCCGCAAGTTTGGGCGGCTGCACTAGAAGGAGTATTTGGGGTGACAGCCGAGCGGTTGAGTGAGCGTTCAGACCAAACGATTAAAGAATTACTCCGTCGCCCGAACGTCAAGGTTTTAGCAGCAGGAAACTCTGCTTCTGTAGTGGTATCGAGTTTTTTTCAAGTGATGCCGTAAAAGAAGGGGGTGAAGCAACAATGAATCAAAACACGATAATTTCTACAATTCCTACACTTTTAGGTGTTGCATTTTTAGGAACTGGAATACTGGTAGCTTCTCCACAAGTTATCATCGCTGGGCCTGCATCAGCTTCTACAAACTCATTTCAGCCTGCTGCTTATCGTACCGTGAGCGATCGAGCAGCAAGACAAACCCTATCAACAGTTGAAATTGCCCCAGGGCGGACAACCGCAATCGACTTCAGCCGCACGAATCAAACGATTGCTTATGTGTTATTGGGAGACTCTTCGAGGATAGTTTATACTGCTAATGCCCAACTTGGTTCAGCCCAAGTCAAAATATTGTTCTTGCGTCAGATCAAGCAGCTTCAGTTTCCAGGTGCAACGACTGCACCCATCACAACCCTAAGCGTGCAAACAATCGATCCAACTGGTCAACAATATTTGTACACGTTTAACCTGGTTTTGACTGCCCGCTCTCAATACGTTGGGCTAATGGTAGTTGCCGATACTCCTACCAACCGACCGGAGCGACTAGTTGTTAGTCGCGATCGCACTGCTACCCTAACTGATATAGAATCAGGGCTGACTATTGCTATCCGTAAGGGCTACACCAGTCGCCAAGATCCAGTAGTTAACTCAGTTAGGCAGTTTCTAGCTTTGGCACGTAACGGGAGCACAATAAAAGAAGCAGCAAACCAAGCCAATGTATCTTTGTCAGTTGTCACAGCTTTGGCTGAAATAGCTTTAGATGAAAGGCTGGTGCGATCGCTGCGACCTGTGGCAAATGCAACACACTCAGAGATGGCGAAACCAAAAGAAGCGCTCGCTCCTGATTTACAACCTACCACGCAAGTTGTGAAGTAGTATGCTGGTTCAGCACTATGACGAATCTTTTAATTATTGAGAGTCCAGGTAAGTTAAAAAAACTCAAACAAATCCTTGGCAGTAACTGGATAGTCAAAGCTAGTATGGGTCACGTGCGGGAGTTAGCTTTGGACGGAGAAGACGCTTTGGGCTTTGACCTGGAAGGGGACTCTATCCAGTGCCGCTACGAACCTAGAGGCCCACGGGGTAAGAAAATTCTGGCAGAACTAAGTCAGGCAGTCAAGCAAGCTAATACCGTCTACATTGCCACTGACCCCGACCGCGAGGGAGAGACCATTGGTTGGCACTTACAGCAAGCGTTGCGGCTGAAGAATCCTCAGCGAATTGTCTACAGCGAAATTACATCCCAAGCGGTCAAAGCAGCGATTGCCCGTCCGCGATCGCTCGATCTGGCATTGATTGCTGCAGGGCGGGCGCGAGATTGCTTGGACAAACTGGTGGGTTATAAAGGCAGCAAACACGTAGTCTGGCAGCTCAACATTGGAGCTAAGTCGATGGGACGGGTGCAAAGTGCCACGCTGCACCTGCTGTGCTTGAGAGAAAAGGAAATTCAGTCCTTTAAACCCCAGGATTACTGGAGCGTATGGGTAGAATACCAAGAAGGCTTTAAAGCCTTTTACCGAACCAAGCTCAACTCCACCCAGCCCACTTCCCAAGAGCAGCCTGATGACGCAAAAGAAAGTAAGGAAACCCCAGAATCTGACCGAGTGACGAGTCAGGCGGAGGCAGACCGACTGGTAGCGATCGCCCGCTCCCACCCGCATCAAGTTGTGACTGTGGAAGGCAAAATAACTCATCAATCTCCCCCAGCTGCCTTCACGACTTCTACTCTCCAACAAGCGGCTGGTGCAAAGCTGCGCTTCAGCCCAGAGCAAACCATGAAGGTAGCACAGTCCCTCTATGAAGCGGGCTACATCACCTACATGCGAACCGATTCTGTAGCACTGGCAGAGGAATTTTGCGCGTCCGTGCGTCAATACCTGGAGCAGCACGATCCTGTCAATATACCTAACAAAACCACCCATCACCGCTCCAAAGCGGGCGCTCAAGAAGCACATGAGGCAATCCGTCCTACCGATGTCTATCGCACACCAGCACAACTGGAGTCTCAAGCGAGCGCGTCAGAAGCCAAGTTATACGATTTGATTTGGAATCGAACCGTTGCTTCTCAGTGCCAAAGCGCCCGTTTACGTAGAACTCGCGTAGTGACACAATCGGGTTCAGCCTACTGGGAGGCTAGGGGTCAGGTTTTGGAGTTTCCTGGCTACATCCGCTATTGGAATAACCTTAGCAGCGACACCCAACTCCCTACCCTTCAGCAAGGACAATCGCTCAAGCTCAAACAAGCTCAAGCAGACAAAAAACAAACCCAGCCGCTACCCCGTTACACTGAACCCAAGCTCGTGCAATTGATGGAGCGAAAAGGGATTGGCAGACCTAGCACTTACGCCCCCACAATTAAGACGTTGAAGGAACGGGATTACGTGCAGGTAGCCAAAGGCAAACTTCAGCCGACTGCTCTAGGAATGGAGTTGGACGCTGCTTTAGAAAAGCTACTGCCAGACTTGATTCAGCCAGAGTTTACTGCTCAAATGGAGTCAACACTCGATGCGATCGCTCAGGGTCAGCAGGACTGGCAGATGTATTTGACAACTTGGCATCGCACTTACTTTGCTCCTGCTCTTGAAAAAGCTAACCAACAACTTGGCGCTAACAGTTCCCACCCAAAAGATCGGGCAAAAACCAAACTTCAGGCAGAAGTCACTCAAATTTTCTGTGCCCAGTGCGGTGCGGCAATGAGCAAAATTCCTTCTCAGTCCAAGAAACTGAAAGTCGATCATTTTCTCAAGTGCTCTACTTCTGGATGTGGAACAGTCATGTTTTGGAATCCAAGTGTGAAAAGGTATGAATTGCCTTATACCCAACGCCGACCCAGTCCGGAGACATTAACAGAACTCCCGTGTCCTGTCTGTGGTGCTTTATTAGAGCGCTACAACTATACGAAAGAAGAGAAAGTTAAGTTAATGCTACGGTGTTCGATTGCAGAAAATCGGCGAGGCAAATGCCAGGAGGTTGCGTTTTTTGAGGGACAAGATGGCTTTTGGTCGCCTAAGTTTGGGAAATTGTAATTAAATTTAGTCTTTAAAACTAAGTTACGAGCTATCAAAATTTCATAGTTTGACAAAGAATTTTATGCTTTAAGATAATATAAAGGTTTTGTACTTACACCTTCGTTAGATGAAGTTTCGCGTTTGACAGTAAAACTGGCGATCGCCCATGACTCAGCCCAAAATTCACCTGCTCGTAGGCATTCGAGGAGCGATTCTCGTAGTGTTCCATACAAATGCCAAATGCTGGCAATTTCAGATTATCAGTTTTCAAGGCGTGGTATTTAGCGAACAGAAGGTTTATTACACCGCTGAAACTGCTGAGCTTGTAGGCAGGGGTTGGATTAGGCAGGGCAGATAAATGTATTGAATGACTCAGTAGTTTTGAGCAATTTGTAGAACCTAACTTTATTGTTGTTATGTAGAAAAGTTAGGCTCTACACAAATGTTGCTCGAGACGAAAGCTGTCCTTAATACTTCACCTCAGCAACTCCTTGATTTGACAATACTCCTAAATTTAGCAAGTAAACCTCCTACGCCTCTAAGAGCGATCGCTCTTACTTGATCGCGAAGCTTGAGTTCTTGTAACGAGTACGGGTCTGGTTTTTTTCTTCCTTTGCGGGGAATCGTCTTTCGCGCCAGATGGTGGACGACAAATCTCGCAGTAGAGAGTGCGGGGACCGTCAGAATCCCTCTCTGTCAGTTGGTTGCATTGCTGGCAGATAAGCTTGTACAGACGGGTGTGGATTGTACGCTCGGGTGCTCGAATTTTGTATTCTCGAACAAAAACCTTCTTTGAAGGTACAGACTAGAGAAAAGCTAAATTTTGCTTGGCAACGACTATATTACTCTTTACTGATTTGTGTTAAATGTTTTAGAAAAGCAACAAATGTCAATCTTGAGAAAAAAGCTTTTCTAACTCAGCTAATAGCTTCTCTATTTGCTTCTGTTTTTTAGGATTTTCCCAAATTTTTGATTTTTTGGCAAGGCGATAGGCTGCATCCATACGGTTTTTGAGTGATGACGATTGACTGCGATCGCTCTGATTTGCACCGCAATCTATTATTTGAGCAACTCTTTGTTTGATTTGAGTTAGGGAGAGGTTCTCTGCGATCGCTGACTCTAGTAATGCCTGACGCTGCCCTAAATCGTTAACTTTAGCGATCGCTCTAGCCTTAGTATAGGCAATCTGCCCCAGATGTAGGGCATCTAAAACTTCATCCGGTAAATTCAGCAATGGTAAGCGATTGGTGCGAAAGCTTTCTGGCGTGAATTTTCCTACTGTGTTAAAAACCTCTTGCACCAACTGCCAGTCCTTGCTGTGGATAACGTTATCCACAGAATTACGTTCGGGGTGAGCAGCTTGATTGAGCAAAGCGATCGCCGACTCGGATGTTATATTTAGTTTTAACGCTATGAGTTGTAGGATGCCTTCTGTTTCTTCAATTGGGTTTAAATCTTCGCGTTGTAAGTTCTCCAGCAGGGCAAGCTGCAATGCATCATTATCTGTTAACTCCCGAATAACTACAGGAACTTCTTCTAGACCCGCTGATACAGCAGCTCGATAGCGCCTTTCTCCAGCTACTAGTTCATACTTATCGTCTAAGAGCGGACGTACCAACATTGGTTGGAGAATCCCATGCTGCCTGACTGACTCTACTAGCTCCTGCATAGCCGTAGGATCAAAGTAGCGACGAGGCTGCTGCTGGGGCAGAGCAATTTGGGAAAGTGGGAGAATTTCTGCTGCAACTTCCGCTACAGGTAGTTCTCCAAACAAAGCATCGACTCCTTTTATTTGATAGGGCTGAGAGCGTTGTTTTCTGACACTCATGACATCACCTCCAAGTTTTTGGCAATTTGATTGAGGAGGCTAACCGCTGGATGTTTAGCATTGTAGAGGGCAAGCGGTATGTGCTCTTGTGAAGCATCCGCAAAGGCAACTGACCGAGGAATGGTTGGATAAATTTTCCCGATTTGGGATAAATGCTCTTGAATTGACTGTAAACTCATTTCGCCTTGTACAGTCCGAGAATCATGCATTGTTGGAATTACGCCAGCAATTTTTAGCTTGCGATTGGCGCGAGACCGCACGCGACCAATTGTATTTAACAAAAGTTCTGTTCCTTTTAGGGCTTTGTACTGCGTCTGGATGGGAATTAAGACATGCGTCGAAGCTACTAAGCTGATATAGCTAAGAATACCGAGGGAGGGGGGACAGTCTATCAAAATGAAATCGTATTGTTTCAGAATCGGCTTTAGCGCTTCTTTGAGGCGTACATCCCGCATATCTGCCACTACCAATTCTAGTTCTGCCCCACTCAAGTTAATGTTGGCAGGAGCCAAATCCATCTTGTGAATGTTCTTATAGATTGGTAGCTGTTCGCCAATAACAATCGCTTCATACACTGTGTTGCCTAGTTCTGATGGCTCCAAGCCCATAAATACGGTCAGCGATGCCTGTGGGTCCATATCAACGAGCAAGACTCGCTGCTGCCGTTGAGCCAAATGGTAGCCTATATTCATTGTCAATGTACTTTTACCTACTCCCCCTGATTGATTAAACAGCGTAATTACCCTACTCATTGACTTCACATATCAAGTTTGGTTTGACAAAAGCATAACCCAACTCAGTTATGCAATATCTTTTTGAGTATAAGTTAGCTTAGCAACTGAGAAAACTGGAAACTCCCTCTAACGGTAGGAGCAAAGAGTCATGAAACTTCCTATAAAACAGTTTAGGTGACTGAAGAAGCTTAAGGGGTGATAAACAGCTAGGGACTAAACTGAATCAACTTTATAGCTCTCAAACCTTGCTAAAAATAAGACAGCTTATGAAATTTGAGACGCATCAATGCTGGCTACCCAAAGATGATCGTATAGTCCCACTCAAAAGTTACTATGTCGTTGGTAAACGTGTCCTGATTTCCTTAAGCGGCAAATAGATTTTTGTACCCCTTTATGCTGGAGTTTTTTACTACAGGGGCTAGCCTAATATTGCAAATTACAAGCGTGCTCAATCGATGATGCAACGATTTGAGAAATAGATTTACTTCAATGTACTCAACTGGAGTGTATAGGCACCTAATTGACCAGGAACGCTTTTCCAGCGCCCTTGTTTAGCACCATTCCAGAGGATTTTGCCAACTTGCGCTTTAGCTTTAGTCAAAGCCTTACCTTCAATTTCCCCATATAATGCTCGTGCCACTTTTTCAGGAGTCAAGACCTCGCCAACATTTTCTTCTACTACCGTTGCCACTGCCGCTGTAAAACTCATATTCTGATAGCGCGCTAAGAGTTGCTCGTTCGATTTGGTTATTTGTTTTTGTTGGCGAGATTTAGGATCTTGATTTTCCGAGTTTGATGCAATCAGTTTGAGGTCAATCGTATAGCAACCAGGAGCATCTGGGACTTTCTCCCAAAGTCCTTTTTCTACTCCCTTACGCAGAGTATCATTCATCCTCAACCTTTCTGCTTTGAGGTCTTGTGGCTCAACTTCTCCATGTACAGCACGAACGATGTAATCTACGTGCAAGATACTGCCTTCATTTTCCTGCAATAACTGTTCAACAGCTTCAGATTTACTCAAGTGCTGATACTGTGGCAGCAGTGGTGTTTTGAGAAATTTTGATGGCACTTTGTGCAACTTTGGAGAAGGCAATTGCTGGGGATGCTCCGAGAAAGTAGAATGCTCTGGGTCTGGGAATTGAATAGCTAAGCCAGATTCTGACTGCTGTTGTTCGTCTTGCTGGCGATTGAAAGCCGAGTTAACCACCTCTTTTTGGAGAAGATTTGTAGCGACAGATTTTTCTGACTGTTCCGGTTCTTGCTGTGACGGTTGCTGTTCGCTTTCATGGAGCAATTGGGTTGATGCTTCATCAACTAACGTCGGCGAAGAAACCTCGCTATCTCTTGAAATATCAAGATGCTTCGGCTCGACAGTTGAGGATACCTCTGTGCGGGAGGTTTCTCCACTAATAGGAGTGTCCGGTGCTGATTGGATAATCTGAAGCTCGTTGTGCTGTAGGATGAGCTGGTCTGCCAAGAGTGCGTTAATATGCGCAATTTGCTCTTTGGCATTTTGGGCTTTTGACTGTTGTTGTGCATGTCGTGTTTGGTAATGCGCTCTAAGTTGAAGTAGACTCTCCGCAAACTGCTGCTGTTCGACTAACTGATCCACTAACAAAGCATGAATGCGAGCGAGTTGTTCAGTTGCATGCGAAATCGCACTGGTGCAGTCTTGCACAATTATGTGATAGCGATCGCGCAGTTCAATGAGGCTATGAATGAGGTGTTGGTTTTGAAGCATTGTTCGCTCTTGAGCGTGGAGTGTCGCTAGCATAGTGTGTACAGCAGTGTGATATTTCTAACTTATGCCATCTAAGAGAGTTCATGTTCGAGAATACACAGTCAGAGCACACGAGCGGATGATTCATACACGCGTGTACAAGTTTATCTGCAAGCAGTGTAACAAAGATGTGGAACGCGAAACGTATGGTCCGCGTCCGCTGTACTGCGATCGCTGCCGACCAAGTATGATTCACACTGAAAAAGCTCACAAGAAAAAACCTCGACCTGTATTAGTTAAGCGGCAAAAACGCCGTAACGCTAGCTAATGAAGTCGTAGGTGCGCTCTGAGCACTACTAATTACCGTTATAGTAAAAGCAACTTTGCTTCCCGACAAATAAGACTAAGTATGAATTCAAGCAAAATCATTAGAGTTAACCAACTGCCTAAGAAGTCAGTAGAAAAGCCTAAGAAGCCTGATGTGCAAACTGCACAAGCAACAGCAGTTGAAATTGACATTGATAAATTGGGCTTTGAGCTAGAACAACCAAAATCTGAAGTAAAGTTAGAATCTTTAGCAGAAGATTATCCAGAAGATTCAGTGTATGGTAGTGGTTGGAGTACGACTGAATTGCGTGAAGAGTTTAGTGGAATATAAAAAAGAGTTGTGTTCAAGAAACAGCGATTAGCTAAATGTAGATAAGTAGATAAAAATCGCTCTATGTGTTTGCAATACCAATTGAACTACAGTGATAGAGCCTACGCACTTTGGTAGCTGTTTTATCATTGACTTGCAGATTTAGCTGCAAAAAGGAAGATGCTTTTTAGCAGAAAGTTAAAGCAGCGCTCAAATCTATTTAAGTTATTTATTTTATCTTCATTAAAGTAAACTGTGCCAAATCCTAAGCGTCATCATAAAGTTCCACGTTTCTATCTAGATCAATGGAAAGATCCCTGTAGCGAGAAATCTACTATCTGGATTTTTAACAAAGATAGCCTTGACTGTTCGCCTCGCCTGACCAAGGATACTTTTGTAGAAGGACATTACTTTACCGAGCAAGAGCTAGATGGTACACGCCACGCTCCATTAGAGAATTATCTGAACAGAAATGAAACTATCGCAGCCACCCTCCTTCGTCGTTTGGAGGCAAACGACCCCCTGACGGAACACGATGGCGAAACGCCCCTGCCGGAGGCAGATCGCAATGTGCTTCGGCAATTTATCGCGGGTTTGTTCGTACGAAGTGCTTGGTGGCGGGAACTTCTGCCTCACGTAATTAGCTATGCGAACGCAAAAACTAATCAAGAAGTGAAAAGCCGAACACAGCGAGAGCTAGAACAGGATTTGCGTCAACAAGGGTTCAATAGAACTGATCGTCGTAAAGCATTGAGAGAGAACAAGAAAAAACAGCCGTCAATTAATTCATCTTTGCAGGAATTAACCGCTTCTTGGATTACTAAAGTACATCCTCAATTCATTATTAATGCATCAAACCAATTAGAACTAGCGAAAACTCTTCCCTTCACGATTGTTAGAGTTGAAGGATTACCGTTATTAACTTCTGATACGCCATGTATCATTGAAGAAGATCCATCCATTTTTCAACTTCATAGAGAAAAAATACTAGGTAGTGCTTTTATTTGTCCGCTTACTCCTCACTTAGCTTTTGTAGGGGCGTTAGGACTGAAGGATGAATATGCTACTTTTGATTCTGATTGGTCTAGATTATTTAATGCAAGGATACGTGCAAACGCGCAAAAAGAGCTTATTGCCAATACTAAAGATGTAGATGAAACTTGGTTTTTAAACAATCAAAACTCACCGAGAACAATGCAAGAAATATTAGAACCTTCCAGAAGGAGGTTATCTCTGGGTACAAAGGTTAAGAAGAAAGGATTTGGACGTAAGTAATACTTGCACTTTAAAGCTGTTTAACCTTCGTGATTCGGAGGCAATGAAGGCTGGCTCAGTAACGTGCTTTCTAAAACGGCTGACGGAGGTCTTTCTCAGGAATAGTCCCGCTATTTTTACGAGAACGAAGATATTTACTCAAGAAGTGATGGAATTATTTACTTTAATGTTCACAATGATGAAGCAATTTTGCTTTATGAAAGGGCAGGGGATGGATTAGTCTGTTCGGAAGATCGAGTCGTGCGCCTTGCTCACCCGCGATTGCATCCTGCGATCCAAAAAGCAGCAATAGACAATAATTTAATCTTTAAACCATGACCTCTGTCATACCAGTTCCGAGTTCTACTTTTAAGTAGTGCCACATCAAGGGCAGAAGCGAAACTTGAGGGACACGTCGCCTCATTACAACTGAGACAGGGATCGCACAATCGCGTTTCACAAGCAAAACAAACTTTGGAGCGAAGATGCAAACACATCGGTTCAGCTTCAGTTCCTGGCGTCCCACATTGAGGACAAATCTTCAACTGCTACCCAATATCTGCTACACGCACTCCTTAACAAACCGCATATAAATATTATTGTATAATTTGCAACGCTCGTGCTAATCCAACACGCGATTTGGAGTTTAGTCGCATTGTCTTTCCTGATTCAATCTTGCCGATACTTTGCAAGTGAATTCCTGCTTGTTGCGCGAGTTCGGCTTGACTCATTTTGAGGTTCATCTGCACTCGCCGTACTAAGATCGAGAAAATGACGACGAAGTTTCATAATGATTCAACCTTACTGAAATTACGAGCAATCAATGATTTGACCATTCTGTCCACTACTTTAAACACTCTAGCCAGCTACATATTCAAGATCAGTAGCTAAAACGTTCCTGTATCTATAATCTATGTCTAATGCAGAAAAATAAAACTGCAATGAAATAACTATCGACTGACGGCAACCGCTTACAGTTACCCCTTGACATTGAAGTCAAGTATAAGGTTTACGCTGGGGTTAGCACTTAGGAGAAGTTTGAGATGACTAAGCATTTAGTTGAAGTCTTTACAGCAGCTTGCCCGCTGTGTGATGAAACCGTCAAATTGGTGCAATCGTTAGCGTGTGAAAGCTGTGAGATTCAGGTGTGGGATTTGCGTGAAGGGTATTCAACCCACAAATGCCGTGAGAAAGCCAATCAATACGGGATTCATCGGGTTCCAGCAGTTGTGGTTAATGGCAAACTAACAGAGTGTTGTCAAAATCAGCAGCCGATTTCCCGTGAAGCACTAATCGCGGCTGGCATTGGACAACGATAGAGTATGCAAGCAGGAGGGAAACGATTTCTTTCCTACCTAAGGAGTGTTAATGGAATCATGAAAGAAGGTTTATTGATCGGGGAATTGAGTCAGCGAGTGCATCTGCCTACCCAGACGATTCGATATTATGAACGACTGGGACTGCTTAAACCACCCAAACGTACCGCATCGCACTATCGCCTTTATACCGCAGAGGATGAAGAACGACTGCGCTTTATTCAAAAAGCTAAGCAGTTTGGGCTATCGCTGGATGAAATCGAACAATTGATCGAGATTAGGTCCCGTGGAACGCCTCCTTGTAATGATCTCAAGCGCATGGTGAAGCAACACCTCGATGAATTAGATCGTCGGATTCAAGCGATGCTGGCGTTTCGCCAAGACTTAGCCAGTCGATATGAGCAGATTGAAGCCTTGCTTGCGGATGCATCGGTTGTGCCAACTGAAACCCACTGTAACGGGATAGTTTGTAGACTAATTGAACGATCGAGACCAGCGACATTGGAGGAAACTGTGAAACCTAAAACAGCCTTATTGATGCGATCGTCGCCACTGCCAATGCAAAGATTAGGAAATTAACAGGATTTGTAAGATGCACGATTGTTGTTGTCCAACTCCTAATGTAGCCACGCCTTCTGACAAATTGATGTGTCCTGATGATGGTAGCAAGGGGAAGCCTGTTAAACTCATTACGCAAAAGCTTGCTTCAGCCCATAGCATTGGAACAGTTAGACCCACAGCCGCCGTATTTTTTTTGTGCTCACGCTGAGTGTTCAATAGTCTACTTTTCAGAAGCGGGACAAGAATTTACAACGGCTGATGTGAAAGTTTCTGTGTTTCAGAAAGATCAAAAAGATACTGTTCCAGTTTGTTACTGTTTTGGTTGGAGCCGTCAGCGAATTAATGAAGAGATTCAACAGCGTGGTAAGAGCAGTGCGATCGTCGCCATCATGGATGATATCAAAACCAAACGCTGTGGTTGTGCTGTGGTTGTGAAGTCAATAATCCTCAAAGGTTTTGCTGTTTAGAAAATGTTCGTTTTGTTGTTAAAGAATTATTCAAGAGATGATGTCAAATGTTAATCGTTAGAAAGTACATGCTCAGCCACTTCTTCAATCATGCTGCAAAGCTCTTGGCTGTAAGGATCATCGAACGGGCGATCTGCCCAGCGATCGCGATATATTTCTAGCTCGACCTTAAGCGTCTTGATGCGATCGAGTTGCGCGTCCAACTCAGCAATTTTTCGGTTTAATAGGTCTCGCACTAGTGGGCAAGCTGGATCGCCTTGATGTCGAACACCCAAAATCTGCTGAATTTCGGACAGGGAAAACTGGAGAGATTGCGCCTTCTTGATAAACTGCACGCGCTTAATCGCATCAGTAGTGTAATAACGATAGCCACTTTCGCTTCTGTGGGTCGGTTCAATCAACCCCAATGTTTCGTAATAGCGAATAGTTCCTACTGCAACATCGCTCTGCTCTGCCAGCTCTCCAATCTTGAGCAGTTTCTCTGGCAATCGGTTTTGGCTCAGTCTTCTCATGGCAGTCCCGTTGAATCTGGAGCAAAATGCCCCGCCGCATTTCTAGTCTAAACTCTATAGTTAACTATAGAGTCAAGGCTTTTTGAGCACCACATGGCTCATCTGACATGACAAAGTTGGCGTTTGACGAACCAAATTGTTAAAGGTGGGATTAGTAGCCACATCAACAGTGGCAGTAATCCAGTACCCAAAATTGGAACTGTTGGCATGAAATCGGCGTAAGTCCAAATACCCAACCATCTTGTTGCTAGGTCTTCAAAAATAACTGTAATTAGAACTCCTACAAGTGTAAATACGCTGATTTGCCTTAGACTGGGTTGACGAACCCATTGGCGTGACTTTGATGTGGCTGCAACCACCCAAAAGGAAGTAAGCACAATTCCAACATCACCTACTGTAGCCAGTGTGCAATTTCTGATCATCCCAAAGCAGGAAAGCTCAGATGGGACTTGATAGAACGGCATTTGCTGAACCTCCCAGAAGAAAGACAGGAGAAATGAAAATATAGCTACATTCCATTCGGGTGAATTCAGCCAGTGAAAGGAGCGGATGACGGTTTGGGAATTTGACATAGTACACCTCAATAAGTCCTTATGGCTATCATCAACAGTAAAGTCAGGCTGGACGCCCTTTGTTTCTAACCTAGCGTTGGAGGATCGCTATGCATCGCTCAAAAAATGATTCAAATTTTTTCCTTGACGAAAGTTGCAAGTGAAGTGAGCGATCAGAGAGTAGTAAAGCTATTTCACTCTAGGACGTTATTGACCGCGTAAGAAAATGTTGTCGATGACTTGACTCTATAGCCGACTAGAGACTCTAGCATAGCAATAGTCATCGAGATGTTGACGAATTGTTGATTGAACATTGAATGAATACTATGAAACGTACTCGACTTATTACCAGTGGAATTGTAGTTGGTTTAGCCATGTTGGGAGTAACCGTACTTCCGGCGATCGCTCATGAGCACAATCAAACAACCTCTACTATTGCTCAAAGGCAGCCTGCAACGCCTTCTGATACAAATCAAACGCAGACAGCCCCAACAGAAGAACAAATGAGGCAAATGATTGCTCAGTGCAACTCTATGATGAGCATGATGCACAACATGATGGGCAATGACAATATGTCTGGGATGATGGGGCAGCAGAATAGCCCTTCAGGACAGGGCTGGATGAACCCAATGCCAGGACAATAAGATCATCTCTATCTCTGACAAGAGCAACACGCTGAAAACAAAAGTCAATTTCCTTGGCATGTGTTTTGACTGGAAAGTGTTGGTGGGGCAGGTAGCCGTCGGCATTGCAATTGCTGTGTTAGTACCGCAACTGACGCTGAGGGCATTACCACTGCAGTTGCTAGCAGCCTGTCCGCTTGCGATACTTCTAATGATGAACCAAATGGACAAGGATTCAATATCTGCTTCATCACACCGACGATCTTTGTTACCTGCCAGTAAATTGCTTAATCGGGACGAGCAACTGGCTCAATTGCGCGTGTAACTCACACATTATATAAGTCATTCCACTTGACTCCATAGCTTAATGGAGAGTTTAGGATGGACTTGACACATAGGGAATTTTTGTCTTGGCAGACATTCTTCCCTTTATTTCCTGAATTCAGACTGTGCTATGAACAATTCAGATTCTCGAATTCCTGAAGCGATCGCCCCAGAGGTGTTTGCCCGTGCCGCTCGCTTATATGCCCAAGCAGTGCAGGGGTACTCGTTAGAGGAATTAATTCAAGCTGGAGCAGCCGCCAATATTCCGCCCAAATACATAGAACAAGCGGTGCAGGAGATCCGGTTGAAACACTTCCAAGCGGAGAGACGAAAACAACGGCTCAAAGATACCCTCGTCGGTGCAGGAATGGCGATTGCCCTGTTAAGCGTCTGGAATGTCAATCACTTCCAACCTCAAACTTTGATAAGCCGTATAGTGACCCCTTGCAGTAGCATGATGGGCATGAGGCAATAACCAGGAAACTACCAGAACATTATGAGTCAGTCAAATTCAAACCAGGGAAAGGCTGCAAAATGGTTAGCTTACGCTGTCCCTGCAATCGTATTTTTCATAGCCTTAGGAGGTGCAGCCTGGTTATTTAGTCGTACCAGCCAGCCTACCAGAAGCAATTTGTCCAGTGCTGCATCTCAATCGCCATCCAACCAAACGGATAACTTACTAGCGCCCACTACTTCAGAAGCGTCTCTAAAACCAGCAGAGAACTGGCAGGCAAACAATCACATTCATGGATTAACCGTCAGCCCTGATAGTTTTCAAATTATCTATGTTGCCAGTCATAATGGTCTTCTAAAGCGATCTGAGACAGGTCGATGGTATTGGGTAAAAGAACGGTACGATTACATGGGTTTCATCGCTCACCCAACTGACGCAAATCGCTTCTATGCCAGTGGCCATCCACCAGAAGGTGGCAACTTGGGGTTTCAAGTGAGCCGAAATCAAGGAGTAGATTGGCAAGAAGTTTCCATGTCAGGAGTAGATTTTCATGCAATGGCGATCGCACCTAGCCGCCCTGACATCATTTACGGTCTAGCCACATCTGGAGAACGAGGCTTCTTTGTATCGCACGATGCTGGTCAAACCTGGGTACAGCAGCCTGCAAATGGTTTAGAGGCAATGCCGTTTAGCCTTAAAGTTGATCCTCTCAATGCAGAGCGAGTGGTAGCGACAACACAAGCCGGGCTATATGAAAGTCAAGATGCGGGCAAAACGTGGTCACTCATTCCCAGCACAGCTACTGCTCCAATAGTAGGATTAGCACTGCAAGCAGATGGCGACAGGACGGTGATGTTTGGATATCGCGTCTCTCCTGCCAATACTGGACTATACCGCAGCGTGGACAATGGACAAACCTGGGAGCTTTGGAGCAGCAATGGACTAGAGGGCACAGTTTTGTATCTAGCTGTTGCTTCCAGTAATGCACAGATTTTCTACGCTATTAATGAGAACAATATTGTTTTCCAATCACAGGACGGTGGTAAAACATGGAATGAACTAAGTTAGTAATTGTGAGGAAACGATGCGTTGCATGATGCTTACATTGCTTGTTGACCAAAGTGCCGAGATGGTCAGTACCTTTTAATCTTTTATGAAGCGCAAGCGACGAAAAAAGCAGCACCTTCTCAACCGTCAGAATACCATTGCCCTGACCATCCTGCTGTTGTATCTACTAATTTGCGGGTGGCTCTGGATTCGACCGGAGTTCGATCTATTTTCTGCTGAAGGGCTGAAACAAGCGACTCAACGTTGGGGATGGCTGGGAGTACTGGTTTACACGGGTATTCTGACGCTATCTGTTGTGATCAGCCCGATTCCAAGTGCCCCACTTGCGGTTGTGGCTGGGATGATCTGGGGTCCAATTTTGGCAGGAATTTATAGTGTCATTGGCGGTTTCTTAGGTGGTTTGCTGGCATACTTTATTGCCTATACACTAGGGCGATCGGCTGTCCATGCGCTAACAGGGAAACTCATCTACTTCTCTAAAAATCGAGGGGAAGTTTATCTTGGTTGGGTGATCTTCATCACACGCCTACTTCCAGTGTTATCATTTGATCTGATTAGCTATGGAGCCGGTATCACAGGACTCTCATTGCCAATTTATGCTACTGCAACATTGCTTGGCATGATTCCATCTACTTTTTTTCTAACATTTTTAGGTTCAACATTTACAGTTGGTTTACCGTTAGGGATTGTTCTTTCTATTCTGTTCCTGATTCTGTTGATAGGTTTACCGTATAGTATTCATCGGTACAACTGGTTCAATATAAGAGATATTATTCACTTGGAATGAATGCGTGGTATTATCTCATTACCCATTTAGAATCAAAGTGTAGTGAAGTATTTGTACCTAAATACATTCAGACATAGATCGTGGTTTTGTGGATGAGAAGTTACAAATCTAATTAGGAACAGCTTCTATAATAAATGTGAATCAGAGATTTTGCGCTTTCGGCGTTGTTTGAAGTTTGTCGAAAGTAGAACAATGCCAAAAATAACTGTAGAGAGCAGAACAACACTCGTCCCAGAAGCAACGTCGAAATAGTAGCTTAGATAAATGCTTTTGACGCTGCCCAATGCCACGTAACAACGCCTTTGGTACTCGTTCAAATAACTGAGAAATACATTCAATCGGTAATGCAACACTTGGGAGCAAGTCACTTTTGCAAGCGAGTCAAGAAGAAAGCATCCCATTAAGGTATGCACATCGTTGCGCCAAGACCTGGGGAACGTTTTGCTCAAGCCATTGAGCACCAGAGATTTGAAGCCTTCTATCAAGTTGCTTCACTGCTGATTCCACTCGTCCTGTTGCAACAGAGACTTTTTGGGCGTGGAAGTGTTGATAGTTGACGATGCGGTGGCAGTGTTTCTTCAGCCCTCTTTTGTTACTTTAATAAACTAAAAACTAAGATATATACCTAACTTGCCATAGCATAATCTATAGAATAACCTCGGAAGCTGTTCATATTTCCTATCAACTTGAATAGCCCTCTTTTCAGTCCAGGTATTCGGAATACTCGTAGCCAAGGCTCAACTAAATACCAGAATATATAAGGTTGGATAATTAGTCTTAAGTTGTTTAAAGAACTCTTCCAGTTAACACCTGATTCCCATTCAGGTGTTGAGTAATTTCTTCACTCTTACCAGTAAAGCTAGAATAGCTTTGTGCATTTGAGTTGGTATTAGTTCCAGAATTAGCGGTTGATGATTTAAACTGTAACGCTTGCAAAGTAACCAAGAGGTAAGCGCTAAAAACGATTTCCCACCACCGCTCAATACTGTGATAATCTGTGAGCCGAAAATCTGCCCACCCTAACTGATTTTTTACCTGTTTGAAGCTATACTCAATCCAAGTTCTCAAGCTATAGAGATTACCTAGAATTTGTTGAATTTTACCAGGTAAATTAGTCATGATAAACCAAGTATCTGCCGACTCAGGAATAGTATCATCTTTTGTAATTTCAAAATACCTCAGATGCCGACGCTTACCAAAGATAATTTCACGGATGTAGCGGGTTTCTGGGGGACGGTGAGAAAGGCTCTGCTCATAGGCAAACCAACGGTTGTAACGAACTCTCTCCTGGGGAAAGCCAAACTACATGATTGCTACGAATAGCTACGATAAAAGGTAGTTTCAACTCAACTAAAGCGAGGACTAACTCTGTACTTTCCCCATACAAACTATCTGCTAATACTAGTTCAATGTTAAATCCGTAATCAATCAGTTCTTGAGTAATTTCTAGTGCTAGTTGCGGCTTAGTTTTGTATTGGTCTCCTGATTTCAGTCGAGTCCGAGGTTTAAAAACTTTAAACATTAATGGATAAGTCATATTATCAATGACTGCATAGGCATTAACCGAGACAATACCATTCTCCACTTTTCCTAAGTTACCAATATATTGTTTAGCTACATAATCAGTTGCTGTTCCCTTCTTTTTATCTCCGGTTTCATCAATGCACAATGTAATTGATCGCTCCCCAATTGTTACTAAAGTCAACCATAATCGCATCTCTTGAAGTGCTTTAACATCCCACACTGCATCCCGCAACAAATGATGCAATCCTTGCCCATCTTTCAATCCAACTATTCGCGCAATTTCTGGTAAAGATTTACGTGATAGCTCGCTAATCATCCCCATGTGTAGGAACTTGAAGTATTCATAGTTCCTGACATCGCTGAACAAGTTTTGATATGTTTGGCAATATTCATCCACAAATCCAACTGTTGCTTGTGGCTTACGCGGCTCAACCATACTCTCTATCTAGAATTCAGCTTTTCTCTCTTGTTTTTCTTCCTCCTATAGTAACAAAAGAGGGTTCAGGTAGGCGCAAAACTTCTGGGCTGTCTTACGGTTGCTCTTTGTGAACAGCGCACTTGCAGCATCTACATCCCCACACCAAAGCAATACTTCACAAAGCCTCAGTCGCTTGTAGGCAGCATTGACCTTGTAGAGGTTTTGTTTGAGATGATACCAGTCCAAAATTTCTCTTCGTTGTTGTTTAGGAGCGATCGCTGCGATTATATTCCAGATCCCATCATGTCCATCTCCAAGACAGGTAATAACTGGAGAAAGCGGCACAGACCTTACCCAGTTAGTCAGTCCTTGATTATCATAGAACCATGCTCCGGTAGCGTGACTATGAAGACTTACTGCTTTATAATCTCGCCATACACAAGCATATCCCAATTCGGTACGAAGTCGAACCTTTCCACCATCGATGCTCAATTCTTCCACTTCTGCCTTCACCTGGGGCAGCCGGAACTCTTGCCGATGTACCAATCTTTGTTGGGTTTTTGCAGATACTTTTATGCCTGTATATTCTTGTACATCTCGTGCCGCATCTTCGTAAGATACATTTGCACTTGAACGCACACAGCAACTCTCAAGATATGGACTTAATCTTGTGTGGGATTTTACTTCAAGTCGTTTTGCTTGGATGCGCGTGAGCGGAAGCTTTCCCAAGATACTCTTTATCTGTCGCTTTCGTCCAACTGCTGTACCTGTGACTGTTTCGATAAAAAAATCCCCATGTGAGGCATTACATGCTCCAGTGCCAAGTCGCGTACAGATTTCTCTATTCCTGCCAGAGTTTTCAACTCTTCCTGATTTGCCTCCTCGTATAGGAGTGCGGCAATTGCATCTACATGTGCCTTAATTGCTTGCGCTTTCTCTAAATTCATCCCCACTCCCTCTAATTTTATCCCCTATCTTCTCCTAAATCCTACCTATTTGCAAAAGTGACATGCTCCCCAACACTTTATTGGGATGCTCATCAGGCTGTCGGTACTCTGGGCACTGGCACTGATGCACCAACTTGTCTGCCATCAACTTCCAAAAAACTGCGGCAAACTTATAGCTGAAAAGTGTGAAGTTATTTCTATATGACCCCTAGGTGATTGAGGTTTACCGTCGCGAGAATGCGGTCCTAAAGCCTGTAAGGACTCTATACCGTTAGGATGAACTGATCAGTTCAGTAATGCCTGGTTTTAACTGCTTAGTCAGTTGGTTTTTCTAGTTATCATTGAATAATCTGAATTAAATCAAGTGTTTGTTGGTAGCCAACCCGATCGCCTTGCTGCTGAAAGAGAGTAGCCGCTTGCTGTAAATCTGAAATGGCTGCGGAACGATTGCTCAAAGCATAGTAAGCAAGACCTCGACGACCGTATGCTTGAGCCAGCGCTGGCTCAAGCTGGATGACCTGTGTAAAATCCTCAACAGCTTGTTCATGGTTATTAAGACTGTAGTGAGCCAAACCTCGGTTGTAGTAAGCATCAAGAAAAGTGGGAGCAAGTCTTAGAGTTTCATCAAACTTTTCAATTGCCCCTTGTAAATCCCCAACACTCGCCAGAGCAGTCCCCCAGCGAGCGTAAGCATCAACATGGTTTGGATCAATTTCAATGGCTTGACGAAATCCCTTAATTGCTTCTTGATAGTCTCCCAAAAATGCATAAGCAAGACCACGCTCACAGTAGGCTTCCATATAATCGGGATTAAGCTTTATCACTTGGCTAAAATCCTGAATCGCTCCTTGAAAGTTTCCCCGCTCCAACTGTGTTGAAGCCTGACTGAACAAATTTTCAGCCTGGGTTGATTCCGCAGCCTGAGTTTCCTGAGTACTCAGGGAAATCCCAGCGATCGATATTAGGGCGATCAGAACCATACTCAATTGCTTGACTCTGTAAATCATTTCGCCTCTATCACACAGAATTTTAATTTGGCTCTGTTCTAATCTTGCATAGAACCATCTTTAATCAAGGTTGCAACAGTTGCTAACCATTCAGTTCCACTATAACAGCGACTAACTCTCAAGTGTTGAAAATTTATCTAAGAGATAACAGCGTACTTTCTGAATGCGGTGCGATCTAACCTGAATGTTCTTAATAGAATTACTGTAAATGAAAGCTGTAAACTCGATCTTCCTAGACCAAACGTCAACACTAGCCCACCTTAGGTTAATTGATGGCAATTTTCTTAAAGAAACGAATTCGCATCACCTAATAAGTATAATGCAGTGAAACTTAGCAATTTTAATTCAGCTTGACAAGAATTGATTGATTTTCAACTTTAATGGAGTAACTTACTAAATCTCTCGTGGCTGGACCTTGAGTGACTTGTCCACGCGAATCAAATTCAGATCCATGACAGGGGCAGACAAACTGGCTCTGATTATCTTTCCACTTCACAATGCATCCAGCGTGGGGACAGGTGGGATTGAGTACCACAATTGTCTGGGGGTGAGAAGCACTACCCACTACGATGAGCCGAGTATTACCGACTTGAACTTGCAGTTTGCCTGCGGATTGATCTAACTCAGACACGTTGCCAACTACCACAAAGCCATCCGATCGTGAATTGGCAGCAATGCGTTTGAAGCCACAGGCTACCAGAATCGGTAGCAATGTGCTGGTTAGCCATCCCAGTCCTATCCATCTAAAGAAAGCGCGGCGATTCATACATTAGAAATTGACGAGAAGTGCAGTTCCATACATGATGGCTAAACCTAAACTAAATCCAATTAGACTGACAGTAGAGAGCCAGTTACTACCTGATCGATGAGCAGTGCGTATCAAGTATGCTCCAACCTCCACCATCACTTGCAAGATTGCTCCGACTCCAATGCCTAAGAAAACTGCTGCCCAGTGAGGTGAAAAGGTAAAGGCTCCAATCCAAGTGCCAATAACAGCAGGCAGTCCTGCTAAGGCAATTAAACTGAGGAACGTCGTGAATTTAGGGCGTGCATCAACCAGAGGCGCAGCAATGCCGATTCCCTCTGTAATGTTATGCAGGGTGAACCCAACGACGAGCAACGAACCCAGTGCTGCTTCTCCAGCGGCAAAGGCAGTGCCGACTGCCAATCCCTCTCCCAGGTTATGCCAGCCAATTCCTAATGCCAAATAACTTGCAAGTGCCTTCCCTTCTGGAGACTTGCCACCTTGTCTGCCGATCGCAAAAATCGCAAGAAACGAGGTGATAGCAACAAGCCAAACAAGCGCACTAGCAGAGAAAGCACTTGCTGACTTCGTTGCAAGTTCTAATCCTTCTTCCAATGTGTCTACGAGAAGAAATGCCAGCATGCCGACGGTCAGCGCCAAAATGAACTTCATTCCCTGTCCGCCTAATTGTTTTAAAGCTGGGTAGAACAGCATTCCTAGAGTTACAGGCATGACTCCTATATATAACCCCAGCAGCGCATACGCCAAAATGCGAATCAACGAAAATTGGGGCGTTGGTACGGCAACAGCAATCTCATGATCAAACCCGATTCCCGTATCGGTGATGAACCGAATGTGATGCGCCTCATCGCGCACCCAGGGGTAAGGCAATTTAATCCAAGCCGTTTGCAATCGGGGTAATTCTCCAGGTGGCGTTTGGGTAAATTGCCAGTAGGCTCCGTCAACCTGAATTTGGGCGATTTGCATCGGTTCTGAGCCGCTGGTTCTCACTAATAAAGAGATACCTTGATCGCCTAGCAAAGTTCGCTCTACTGTAAGCTTCTCAATTGGAGGGGCTGAAACTCCTAATGGTTCAAGTGGATTGCTAGAAAGAAATACTCCAATCGCGAGCGCCAGTGCAACGAGCGGCAAGATGATCCAAAGCAACGTCTTTCTCATGCCACCACCTCAAATGCACTCATCCAACCGAGTTCCAAAAATTCTGACTGGTGAGCGTGGAACATATAAATGCCCAGTTCATGCTTCTGAAATGTAAACTCCAAAATGCCTCGCTGGGCTTGGCATTGCATGATAGTATCAACTGTTCGCAACGTTGGTATTAACGTGGTTCCGTGGTCGTAGTAATCAAAAAAGTTTCCGTGGAGATGGAAGGAATTGATCGGGTCAAACTCAGTGACATTGATCAAATACACTCGTACTGGGCGATCGCGCTCAATCTGAATCGGGCGTTTCATAAACTCATGCGGAATCGTATTGACCGCATAGAATTCGTTCTCCTCGTCAAAATTGGTGTCAAATGCGTTCATCACCATGAGAAACTCTTGCCACTTGGCGTTCTGCGGACTACCGAGTAACCGAGACTGGGCTTTTTCTTGTTGGTCAGGATGTTGTTTAGGATCAGGGTCGATAATAAACGCGCCGTAGAGTCCCTTGTGCAGGTGCCGTTTGAACGGAGCAGAGTGACAGTGATAGAGGTGACAGCCAAAGGGTTTGGCATCAAACTCATAAACCACTTCCTGCTCCGGAAATGCTTCAAGCGTACCAGGAACACCATCTTGCCGTGCTGAATGAATGCCGTGAAAATGCAGCGTGTGTGGATGAACACCTGGATTTTTGAAGCGAATTCGGACGCGATCTCCTTCCGTGACTCGCAGCGTTGGACCCGGAACGCGCCCATTGTACGTCCAGGCAGGATAAACGACTCCAGGGGCAATCTCAACCTCCTGTTCTGCAATTGATATTTCAAACTCTCGCAATGTCTTGCCATTAGGCAATTGTGAAACTTTTCCTACTTCCCAATCCGTCAAGATATTTTGTGGATCAAACCCATTGCGGGAATTGTCTACATCTCCCATCGTCATACTGCCTCCATGCACTGGCACAGAATGACCTGAAGGTGTACTAGTGTCCGCAGAAGTAGGAGTTTGAGCAAAGGCACTACTGGGCAAAAGCTTACTCAGCAATGTCCCAAAACCTAATATGCCACCACCGATGAGCGATCGCCGTTTGAGACTCAAATCCATGATCTCTTCTTTTCATATTTCTTTCATAATTTCACAAATTAGCGCACATTGATTAAGTTCAGCCATTAAACTTTGTGAGTAAGGTGGGTGAGCAGACGCTCACGCCTCGTGGAAACAGTAGCAATCAGCCAGATAGTCTGCCGCTGTCCGAATGACCACAATAGCTAGGTTCTAGGTGCATACATCATCACTAATACACCGACCAGAACAATGGCAGCTCCGAGCCAGTCCAGGCGATCGGGCATAACGTTGTCAATTTTCCATCCCCAAAGAATGGAAAGGATAATGAAAACTCCGCCGTAAGCGGCATAAGCCCGACCAAAGTTGGCGGGTTGAAGGGTGGCAACAAAACCATAAGTTGTGAGCAAAACAGCCCCGCATAGCACTAACCAAAGGCTTTTACCTTCACGCAACCACAGCCAGACTAAATAGCCGCCTCCGATTTCAAAGAGACCCGACAGAACAAACAGAAGTAGTGAATTGAGAATGTGCATATTGCAGTAGTTCCAAGTACAGTCTGCTGAACTATTGTCATTGATAATGCTTCTTTCCTTCTCCAGGACGATGAAAATTTGCGTAAATCAGGCGATTGCTCAGTTCGTCCGCCAACAGAACCTGACCTGGGCAAGAGCTGTGAACGTTCAAGCCCAAGCGGGACAGGGGATCACTGGAGAAATAGATGGTCACAGGGCGATCGTGGGTAAAGCTGCGTTTGTCCAGGTGCAGGTGAATGATGTTGCCAAACCCCTGATAGAGCAGAGCCAACAGTGGGAAGCTGATGGCAAAACGGTGGTTTGGGTTGCCTACGCTGGAGAAATCTTAGGCATCATTGCGGTGGCAGATACGGTACGACCCGCAGCAGCACAGGCGATCGCCCGATTGAAACGGCTGGGAATTGAGCAGATTGTGATGCTAACCGGAGATAACTCCCGCACGGCTCATAGCATCGCTCAACAGGTTGGAGTCGATCAGGTTTACGCAGAACTCTTACCCGAAGAGAAAGTGGATGTCATTCGCAAACTTCAGAAGCAGTATCAGGCAGTCGCAATGGTGGGAGACGGTATCAATGATGCACCCACCTTAGCTCAAGCATCTGTTGGCATTGCGATTGGGAGCTGCGGGCAGTGACGTGGCATTAGAAACGGCAGATATTGTCTTGATAGCAGATCGCCTGGAGAGATTAGAACATGCGATTCGCCTGGGTCGCCGCGCTCAAGGAGTGGTCAAGCAAAACATTGTGTTTGCCCTCAGTTTTGTGGTGATTCTATTGATCGCAAACTTTGCAGGCAATATTACCCTACCGTTTGGTGTGTTGGGGCATGAAGGCTCGACCGTGACCGTAACGTTGAGTGGATTGCGATTACTCAGAGATTAATCAATTCAAACTGGAGAAAATAAAAATGACTACCAAAACAAATCATCAATTCTCGTTCGAGTGGAATCAACACCGTTACTCGATCGCTTACGACACAGCCTGTACGATGGGGAGAAATTGGGCGATCGCCTCTGCCTTGTCGATGATTGTTACGACCATCGGCAAATCTGCTAGTTCCATCATGCGGTCGGTGTAGATTCGCCCACCCTGCTGTACACCGTATCCTTCTACTCCTCGTGTGACTGTCGCACCTAAAAGTTGATGCTGTCGTGCGGTTTCAACAATCGCTAGAAACAAAGGTTCCCCTGCCAATGATCAGATTCATTGACGTAAATTGTGAGTCGTTCCCAGTTACTCATGGCAACCTCCGCGCTAGAAAACTTCCGAATTCCAAACACAGCACTCCCAGAAAAGCGGTGCCAATCCAATACAGCGGCATCTCCCACTGCCTCACTGTCAGTAGTTTGTCTGCATCCAATTCATAAGTAGAAAACGTGGTGTATGACCCTAGAAAACCGACTGCAATGATCAATCGCAGATCGGGTGAGATCAAACGTCGCTCTATTGCAAGGTGGGTGAAAAAGCCCATTAGAAAAGCGCCTGATACGTTGATGACAAACGTACCAAACGGAAAAGCGGTTCCAAGCCACTGGTTTAAGCCCAGCGTCAGGTAATATCGGCTCAAGGCTCCTGCGATCGCCCCAAAACTAATCGCTAAAGGCACTCGCACATTGGCATTACTCGACCGCAGGATGAACCGGATTCCCGCTCCACTTTTTGCCAGCCAACTCATCTCAACTTCCCCCGTCATGCACCAGTTTCGCCAGTGCGATGCCGATCTCCAAACAGATGCCGCCCAACGCAACACTTCCTGCCCAGTAAAACAACATCTTGGCCCGATCTCTGCCCCGCATCAAAACAGAGGTGTCAAGCGCATAGGTCGAGAATGTCGTATAGGAGCCAAGAAAGCCAGTTGTAATTAGGAGTTGCAGTTCTGGAGAGCCGATCACTTGCTCGATTCCTAACCCGGCAAAAAAGCCCATCAGCAGCGCTCCAGAGAGGTTAATGAAAAATGTTCCAAAGGGAAAACTGATTCCGAACCACTGGCTGCACAACACCGTGAGGTAGTAACGACTCAGCGCCCCTGGAATTGCCCCTAGACCAACGGCAATTGGCGCACTCATCGCTGGGTTATGCTGAGTCAACAAACCCAAAACCTGGAAGGGGATTAAAGTAAGTGGATTAATAACCATACAGCACACCTAAAGCCACGTTGAAGCAGAAGTCCTTTTCGCGGTTTCAGGAGAGATGCCAATGCTGTATTTCTGCACATAGCCCTACTCTCCTGAAGCGAAAGCGGAAAGTAGGAGCCATCAGCTATCAGCCAATCGATCTGACAGCGGTTTTGGCAAGCTCTATTGCCATAATTTCTTTATACCGCCAAACCCGTAAATTGACAAGGTAAGTTAGTTCTCTTAGGAAAAGATAGCTAGGGAAATTTCCCCTCTAGCTCATCTGTTATGCCAAACTCTTGGGCTTCGTACACCTGCTGGCTGAAGTTCTGGAAGTCTTGTTCACAAGCATCAAATGCATCGAGAGCAGTTGAGTAACCGGAGGCTTCAAAGAAATCACGTTCCCGTATTTTGGGCAGCCATGATCTCAACTTTGCCAACTCCGCCTCATTTTCATCCAACTCAGCAAACGTCAGATTGCGAATCCCCCGCTCGTGATCCAGTTCTTTGTGAAAGTCTCGGCAACGCCCTAGAAACTCCCGATACTCCTCCTCTACCTGTTGCTGAAACCGCCCGATCAGCCTTGCGTTTTGCGCTTCATCCTCAATTTGAACCGTAAGTAAATCTGCCTCTCCGTTGCCAGAGGCAATTTCGGCTCTCAGTTTCTCCAACTGCTGCTGCAAGTTCTCTCGATGTGGCAAAACACAGACAGACTGCTGTAAATACAGCCCACCCCAGCCCTTGAGCTTGCGCCACACATATACCCTTTGAGTTGAGGGTTGCGAGGGAACTCGATAAATCAATAAATTCCAGGCTTGGCTTGACATGAGCTAATTGTAACAGGTGTTGCATTCAAGCTGGAAGTGTGGCAAGCTTGAGGCTAATTGTAACAGGTGTTGCATTTAGCCTATTTTGTGGAAGTATTTTGTGGAAGAAGTCGAAGCAACGGCAGTAGTGACTGAAATTGAGTGGTCTGAAGTTACAGAGGGATAAGCCTTGTTTTAGACGCAGAACAAGTAGAACAAAGATTTTGATATTTGAGCTAGAAGGGAGACGCGATTGTGATTGTTCTATGGATTTTGGTCATCCTGGCAAGTGTGGCAGCGATCGTCTGGGGGGCAGAGACCTTTGCCGAGCATTTAGGCATGGCGGCTGTTCGGCTGCGTGTGAGCATGTTTGCATTAAGTTTGCTACTGGCAGGGGCAGAACCCGAAGAATTGGCGACAGCGGTAGCGGCGGCTGTGAAAGATGTGCCGGGAATTGCCTTTGGAGATGTAATTGGGGCTAATATTGCAATTTGTTTGGTAGCACTGGGAGTTGGGGCAGTCATTGCACCCTTGCCTTTCGGAAAGCATGTCAGACGCTACGCTCTATTCAGTGTGCCGATTGGAGCGATCGCAACTGCATTTGTGTGGAATGGACAGGTTGATCGCTTAGAAGGCGCATTACTGGTCGGACTATACATCCTTTACGTGGCGATAATCTGGATTGTAGAACGTCATCCCCCGACGCTAGGCGAAACTGAGGAACTTGAGGAAGCACAGGCAAAACTGGCGAACGCTGAAGGGGGTAACATTCAGTCTCGTATCAGCAAAGAACTACTCCTGGTTATAGCTGGGGTGATCGCAATGGCAATTGGAGCAATCCTGCTAGTTGAGGCGGTTCGTCAGATTAGTAATGTTGAGGAAACACAAACAAAGCTGGGACTGACGCTAGTTGGGTTTGCTACCGCGTTTGAATTGGTTGTCCTGACTTGGTCATCATCGAGGCGGGGCATTTCTGAAGTGGTGGTTGCGGGAGTCGTTGGCTCTTTTGCCTATAACGTCACCATGACGCTGGGTACGGCTGCGATTGCTCGTCCGCTGCAAGTGCTAGATGCGACAAATTTACACCTTTCCCTCCTTCTCATGCTGGCATCACTACTATTCGTTATCTTGCTGGCAATCCCAAAAGGTTTTTTGGATCGAATTGCAGGCAGTATTTTGTTGGCAGTTTATCTAGTGATTGTGGTCGTAATCCTGATGCAGTAAAGGCAGAATTATTCTAGAAACACTGACAACAATCCGAATAGCGCAAAACCACCTAAAAAGAGCAGCGTTGCAAATCGGGCTTCACCGTCTTGATGGGCTTCTGGGATAATTTCCTCCACAACCAGGGTCGTGAGTATTCCGGCCGTAAAGGTCAACAGTGCCATCTTAACTAGCTCAGATTGTCCACGTATCAACCAATAGCCGATGGTTGCTCCTAAGAAGATTGGAATCGCAAAAGCGGCCGCAATTTGGAACCGTCTGCGACGAGGGACACCTTGTCGCTTAAAGGCAATAATGGTAGCAAGTCCTTCCGGCACATCTGCTGGAACCTGACCTAATGCGAGAAGTAACCCTAACTCAGTGGCTATAGTTGAACCTGTCCCAATCATCACCCCATCGGTAAATAGATCCACCACCACTCCTAGAAAAATCATCGAGGCTCCAACATCTATATCACCGCTGCCAAACCGAGTTTTAACTAGTTGCGTAACCTGATCCACCACAATGAAGAAAAGACCACCTGCCACAAAGGAGAGGACGGTCATCAAGGGTGCATCCACTCGGAGAGATGCTGGAATCAGTTCGAGGGAGATAACCGCTACCACAACTCCTGTTGCAGCATGAAGTGCCAAACTAAGAGCGCGATCAGACGCAATAATAAATTCTGCTAGTATCCCACCCGCAAAGTTGCCGAGTGCAGGTAATGCAGCAAATGCCAGCACTGTCAAGAACTCATTCATCCCCCACCTTGCGTTATAACTGAAAGAATTAGCCCAACCTTAGGAAGACGAGTAGGATTTAGAAACTCCCTTTTAATAGTGAAGATAAGAAGCGATCGCTTTGGTATATGCACGACCAGCATTGCCCTCTGCCAACGGAATGCTACAAAACGCAATTGCCTTAGTCCACAAATTGCTAACACAGTAAAGCCAAGCTTTTGCACATAATCTATTCTGCTTTTTCATCCTTCACCTCTTTCAAATGCTTTGAAAGCTTTTGATAAAGGCTAATAACTATGATGATCAACCAGACTGTAATAAACATTACGTCCTTCCCTAGGATATTTCACCAAGTGTTGGATCGCAATGCTCCGTTTTTTGATACCTATTATCTACAATATGCGAACCAGTAAATTTAGGGCAGTTACTAAGACGACAGTGGCAAAAATCAGCAGCAGAATCTGTCGAATCTGCCAAATGATGTAGAGAGAAGCGATAAAAATGACTAAGCCGAGCCATTTTCCTAAACCCCACCGCACAATCTTCCTTTGGGCTGATGCTTGTTTGCTGATTATTTACAGAATGCCCGCACATCACTGAACTACTGCCGCAAATTCATCCTCCTTAGGACACGATTTAGTTCATTACAAAAAGCAAAAAACAAAGAATATAGGACAAAAAACAAAAATCCTAACTTGTGATAGAGGCACAATTTACCACAACGGCTTCTAATGCGGGGTGTTGACTAACCCAGGCGATCGCTCATGACAGGTATAGTCTTGGAAATTCTGCTCATTCTGCTGCTCATTATTGGCAATGGTGTGTTTGCCATGTCAGAAATCGCCATTGTCTCTGCCCGAAAAGCTCGCTTGCAACAGCAGGTTAGTCAAGGAAAATCGGGAGCACGTGCCGCCTTAAAGCTAGCCAACTCACCCAGCCGCTTTCTCGCAACGGTACAAATTGGCATCACGCTGGTGGGTATTCTGGCAGGAGCGTTTGGTGGAGCTACAATCGCCGAAAAATTGGCAGAAGCTTTACGTTTAGTTCCTGTGCTTGTTCCCTACAGCGATGCGCTGGCATTTGGCATTGTAGTGATCGGTATCACGTATTTGTCGCTAGTGATTGGCGAATTGGTACCCAAAGAGGTAGCTTTGAACAATCCAGAAGGCATCGCCTCCAAAGTGGCTCAACCGATGCAATTGTTATCTAAAGTGACTGCACCGATTGTACGTGTATTAAGCGTTTCCACCCAAGCCGTTGTAAAATTATTAGGAGTTCGCGCCTCTGAGGAGCCGCCAGTTACCGAGGATGAAATCCGGCTGCTCATCCGTCAGGGCACCGAGATCGGCACCTTTAAGCCAGCAGAGCAAGATATTGTAGAGCGAGTATTTCGCCTAGATGATTTGCCCGTCAGCGCTATTATGACACCGCGCAGCCGGATTGTCTGGCTAGATTTGAAAGAGTCGTTCGAGCAAAATCATCAAAAGATTGCCAGCAGTATTCACTCTCGTTTTCCCGTATGTCAAGGTAGCTTAGATGAAGTTTTGGGTATTGTACTGATTAAGGATTTGTACGTTCATCGTACCGCAGAACCCTCAACTAATTTAACGAACTTCTTACAGCGACCGTTATTTATCCCTGAAAGTTTGTGGGCGCTGAAGGTGCTGGAGATGTTTAAGCAAACAGAAATGCACATGGCGCTAGTGGTAGATGAATATGATGTAGTGCAAGGATTAGTTACACTGAACGATATTTTGGAGGCGATTGTAGGGGATATTCCATCCGCTGGAGAACAGAATGAACCCCAGGCAATTAGGCGTGACGATGGTTCATGGCTATTAGATGGTATGTTGTCGATTGATGAGTTCCAACAAGTGTTGAGTCTTGATGATTTACCTGGAATTAGAAGAGGACATTACCAGACCCTAGGTGGTTTTATAATTGCTCATCTGGGTCGTATTCCTACCTCTGCCGACCATTTTGAATGGCAAGGACTACGCTTTGAAGTAGTGGATATGGATGGCAATCGCGTGGATAAAGTGTTAGTCACTCCTACGCATTTTTCTCCTTACTAAGTCATCGCTTGTTTAACAAGGAGCGTAATTGATTCATACCAGTATCAGAAGCCTCGTGAACGCCTCTACAAAACGATTATTGCTGCGATCAGTTGCCACCGTGCTGGTGATTCTGCTATTTCTTCCTAGTGCTGTTGCTCAGGCAGAACAAGTAACAGTGCGTCTGGACGGACAAGCAGTATTCCGAGTAGGGGAAGTTGGAAAATTGGATGCGGCAGTACGCGTCCGGCAGATTGAGCGTCGCATGAATCGCTTGTTGGAAAATCCTGAGGCAATTGCACCACCTCGGATTGAACCTACGAACGCAAATAATACTGATCGTGTAATTACGATCGCCGGTGTGCCAGTAGTGACGGTGACAGAAACCGATGCTCAAGATAACCTAACAACGGTGAGTGTGCTGGCGACGCAGTGGTCACAAGCGATTGACACAGCCTTAAAACGCGCCAGCGAACGCCGCCTTTCTCCAGGAGGACGCTTTATCGCAGAAGTCCAAGCATCGATCGAAACAGCTTTTGGACGACTGATTGAATCTGCCATTGTGATTATTCCACGCGCCCTCGCTGCTCTGTTGGTGATTGGATTGTTTTGGGCGATCGCTACCTTCGTTCGTTGGTTGATGCGGATCATCTTTCGTCGCATTGTGGAAGACCTCACCATTGAGAATTTGATTAAGCAGGTCGCTTACTATGCGGTTTGGATCTTAGGCTTCATCGTGGCACTCGATGCCTTTGGGTTTGACCCGCAAGCAGTTGCCACAGGTTTAGGGTTGACCAGTTTGGCACTGGGGTTTGCACTTAAAGACATTCTCTCTAATTTCATTAGCGGTCTTTTGATTCTGGTATTGCGTCCGTTTGAGTTAGGCGATCAAATTATCGTGGGGGAAACAGAAGGTAATGTCGAACGGATTGATCTAAGAGCAACGCAACTTCGCACCTATGATGGTCGGGTGGTACTGGTGCCCAATGCTGAAGTATTTACCTCGCGCATTATCAATAACACGGCGGCTCCGATTCGTCGAGGCAGTGTGGCGCTTTTTATTGGCTATGATAGCGATCTTCAAAAAGCGATCGGCGTGATTCAAAAAGCTGCTCAAGCAACTAATGGCGTGCTGGAAGAACCCGCCCCCTCTGTTCGAGTTCAGGAGCTAGGACAAGATGACATTATCATTGAAGCTCGGTTCTGGACAGACTCTCGCCGATCAGACTTTGTAGCAACCAGTTCTCAAGTTAGACAAGCGATCGTGGCGGCACTCAAAGAAGCCGAGATTGGGCTACCCGACCCTGACGTGCGGATTTTAGTTCCACGTCATTCAGAGCGTTGGCGTTCGGCGTTGGCGTGGAAACCATCTTCCATCAAACCTAACCGAATGGACAGGAATAAACCCTCCCCTTAAGAGCTAAAACACAGAAATTTCATGAGCATGGGACTGGCTTCTAACAGGCAATGCACTTGATGGAGGAGGTCTGTTTAATATAGCAATTTAATATAGCGATGGCTCGATCGTGCAGTTGACCGCTTTGGGCGGCTTTGGAAATGCTGCGTTGACTTACTCCAACAGCAATACAAACCCAAGTTTTTCTTTGATAGCAAAATAGGGAGCGATCGCCTCACATCTCGTTAATTTCTCAAAGCTCTAAACCTCTGATTTGCATTGTAATTGAGCAATGTTGGATTTGCCAAACGAAAACCATTAAGAACCATAATGCTTCATAAAGTCTTACTAAAATTTTTGCTAGTTTAGTAAATACAGCATATCCCCCCTGGGGGCATACTTCTAAAATTTTACAAACCAGAATTATGCAGACCTTCCAACTGCTCCGGAGTCTCCGAAACCCAATTTTTGCTCGTCTATATACAGCACAAGTGACCAATTTACTAGGGGATGCGCTCACCTGGTTAGGGTTAGCATTGCTGGCATTTGAGGAGGCTGGCAATAATTCAGCCGTTGTGCTGTCAGGAGCCTTGACTTTACGAGTTACTGCCTTTGTTCTGTTGTCGCCATTTGCTGGGGTGCTTGCCGATCGCCTTGATCGCAAAACTATCCTTGTGACAACTCACTTAGCACGGATGGGAATCGTCAGCTTACTGCCATTTGTGAATGCAGTTTGGCAGATTTATGCAATCGTCTTTGCTTTAAATGTCTTTTACGCATTCTTCACGCCAACCTATCAAGCGACGATTCCGCTAGTGACAGGGCAAGAGGACTACCCCCAGGCGATCGCCCTTTCTAGTGCTACCTTTCAACTCCTGGGCGTTCTGGGTCCAGGGATTGCAGGCGCGATCGCAGCCTTTGTTGGAGCAAGGCAAGTCTTTTTTCTAGATGCCTTCACATTTCTAATCGCTGCGATTTTAATTATCACATTGCCTGGTCAACTGCGAGTTGAACAAGCAGCCGCTCAAAACCGCTCATCAGGTCGAACATGGCAAGACATTCAGGCAGGAACAACTCGCCTATTTGCCGATCGATATTTGCGATATGCGTTAGCAATGCAACTAGTGACTTCTGTGACAGGAGCCATGATTCTAGTCAATACTGTGGGCTATGTACAGGGTGTGCTCAAGCTAGGTAGTGTACAGTACGGTTGGGTAATGGGTGCATTTGGTATTGGAGCAACTCTTGCTGCTGCTACTGTTGGATCGTTAGGACAGCATTGGACGCGCACAACCATTATTTTGCTAGGAGCCAGCTTAATTACGACCGCGCTCCTCCCTGCCAGTTACGTTAAACTCCCATTTCTTTTAGTGCTGTGGTTAGTAGCAGGGGCAGGACAAACGTTAGTGAATGTGTCTGCTCAGACATTGATTGCTGACCGCACCCCAACCGAATTTCAAGGGCGAGTCTATGGTGCCCAGTTTGCCTGGAGCCATTTATGGTGGTTATTTTCCTATCCTCTAGCAGGCTGGTTGGGTAGTTATCGAGAAGATACGTCTTTTCTCTACGGTAGTTTGTTTGGTTTAGTTCTTCTCGTGATGATTCAACTGATTCTTTCGCCGAAAGAACAGAAGTATGTCCATAAAAGCTATTGGCATGAGCACGAACATACTCACGATGAACATCACCGACATGAGCATCATCCCAGCATTTTAGTAACAGAACCTCATAGGCATCCCCATCAACACGGCTCACTTCGTCATGCCCATGCCTACTCTGGATTACACCATCATTATGATTGTGAACATGATTAGCAAAAAATCTTGTTTATAGAGACAGGGATTTGAGGGCTGGCTCCAAGAGTAACTCTCAATAATGAAAATTCCTTAGAGAAGTTTCATTTGGCTGTTTAGCAGATTGGGGTTTTGGCAAAGACAGCGATTTAGATGTAGCTTATAAATGAGTAAGCACTTGCTTACATAAGCAAGCTATTGTAGGATCGTCTTGTTTATCTTTAAAATGTCATTCTGTATAGAAGTACAAAATGAATAAATGTTTTGATGATTCAATAACTCTAAGCAGAGCAATTCAGGAATTGCGTGCATTAGAGCAAGAGGGCAACATGGCAGACAAATTGCCAGCAGAAGTCCTACACATATTTGACCAGCATGATGCTGTACATATCTTGTTTAATTGCGGTACTTCTCTGGAAGATGAAATTGCTGCACATGTCTGGATGCTCTTTGCCACAACAGCGGACATTGGCGAGATGCATCGCACAGTCGCTACCCAACAGCACCGCAGTGTCTTGTCTAGCATTGGGCACCTCAAATTGCTAAGCACATGGTTTTTCTGCCTTCCACGTGTCATTGGTATCATCTTCAAGAGCTTACGTATGAAAAAGAAGCTAGCTGTTGAGAATCTCTCCAAACTTAAGGAACAATCCATTCTTGAAATTCGCCGAGAACACGGCATCCTTTTGTGAAAAGGAGAATGCAAACATTGTGCAAAAACTTACTTGAACAATCTAAAACTCGCTGTAAACTCAATGCCCCGCACTAAAACCATCACAGATGAAGAAATTCTTGCTGTGGCGCGATCGCTCTTCATCAAAGAAGGAGCGAAAGCTTCGACACGGACGCTTGCTAAAGTGGTAGGGATCTCTGAAGCTGTTATTTTCCAGCGATTTGGTACGAAAGAGGAGCTGTTCTTTGCCGCGATGGTGCTGCCAGAAGCGCAACTTGAGGTAATGTTCAACGTTCAACCTGGTAAGAAACAAGTAACGACAAACCTCAAATTAATTAGCTTGCAGATTGTTTCCTATTTCCGTGAGGTGATGCCAGTCTTTTTATCTCTCATCAGTCATCCATCCTTTAATATGCAAACTTTTTTGCAACATCATACGATGCCTGCGATGCAAATCGGAAATGAGTTAACAGCATATTTGACTGCTGAGTTAAATTTAGGGCGAATATATACAGATAATGCTGCGGTAACAGCAACAGTTTTACTTTCGCACTTACACAATTTAGTTTTGTCTGAAACCATTGGTGCTCATCAACCCATTGATACCGATCGTGCTATTTCTGATGCGATCGCGGTGTTGTGGAACGGACTAGCTCCGTGAAGTCCTAACGATGACTTTACGGTTTTTGAGAGTAAAAGTAAATGATTAGTCTTAAGCTACACACAGAAATCATCTCTAGCTAGCGAAAGGAATATTTAGGATTGCTTAATCTGACAAACCAAGTCCTGTCACAAAGCAAGCGTCTCTCTCGTCTTGATTATGTAAGCCTGTTTCTAGCTATGAGCGATCGCCATGATTGAAATGATTGACACATTCGTCCGCTTTGACACAGTGTTAAGTCAAACAGCTCCTAAAATTGCCAGTCGTTTACAGCCTGGATTAACAGCCGTTGAAATTGAGAAGCAAATCGCTGCATTCTCATGGGTACTGCCCCAAGATATTCACGATTTATATCAATGGCACAATGGGCTTTCTGGCACTTCAGAAAAATTGAATTTAGCTGAAAAATTTCTGCGACTCAAAGGGAAATGGCACGGTGAATTAGCAGGGCGAGAGAACGAAGTCCATCTGCTATTTGAAGGGCGGCTCATCGTCGCAAAGTTTTTGCCCTTGGAATATGCCCTGGCGGGGCATCGTCATCTCAAGCTTGGTAGGTGTTTGATTAATTTACTGCCGATCGCCATTCTAAATGACAGCAGCACTACTATCTATTGCATGATTCGATTAGATACAGAGTCGCCGACCCTGTACTGTGCGAATGGAACGAACTTGCCTCCGATAAGAGTAACGGAAGCTTTTTTGTCTACTCAACTTCAATTTACTGGATTAAGTCACTTAGTTGCTTTGTTAACCGACTGTTTTGAACAGGGTGTTCAACCTCCCTCAATTAGCCAGAAAGGTCAGGGGATAAGGGCAGTCGACTGTGAAATTGATTCGGTACTGTTTGCCCAACTTCTTCAACAATTTAGAAGCAAGAACATCACGCAATAGCATTAGAGGATGATGTCACAACACAAGGTAGTGTTTCGTCCTTTAAAAGTAGATATCTAAAATGAAACCCTCTGATGAACCTACTCGAAGTTCAATCCAGCGCTCGGCTAGAAAAATCTGTTTCTCGTACCCTCAGTGATAACTTTATTCATGCATGGCAAGTAACGCATCTGCAAGCACCTCATCAACGGCGGGATATTGGTAGCCATCCTCCTGCTCACCCTATAGAACTATGGACAACGGCAAATTACACTCAACCAGAAGATCGCTCGCCTGCCATGACTGAATCGCTGAAAGAGTCTGAGCAACTGATTGAGGAATTGCTGTGGGCAGATCGGTTGCTGCTAGGTGTGCCGATGTATAACTTCAGCATACCTTCTACTTTCAAGACATATTTAGATAATATTGTGCGAGTCAATCGCACCTTTACTTTCAATCCCATCAATCATACCTTTGCAGGCTTAGCGACAGGCAAGAAAGCCTTGATAATTACGCCAAGTGCAGGCAATTTTTCGCCTGGTACGCCATTGGGACATCTGAATTTTTGTGAAACCTATGTGTGCTCTATTCTAAGGTTTATCGGTATTGAGGATACTACAGTTGTCGCTGTACCTCATCAGTTTATGCCTAACGAGCGACAGCAACACATCGAAAACGCACATACACAACTGATGAATTTAGCAGCAAACTGGTAGCGCCTTATGAGTCAATTAAAGATTTTCAATCAATACAGGTCGCTTCTGTTTGCAATCGCCTATAGGATATTAGGCAGCGTCAGTGATGCTGAAGACATTGTGCAAGAAGCTTGGATACGCTGGCAGAATACCGAAACCATAGTGAAATCCCCCAAGGCATTTCTATCAAAAATTGTGACTCGATTGTGTATTGATCACCATCGTTCTGCCCGTGTGAAGCGAGAACAGTATGTAGGAGCTTGGCTACCTGAACCTTTAGTAACGGAGTTGTGTACAAAGGATAGTGCGGAATTAGCAGAATCTCTTTCCTTTGCGTTTTTAATGCTGCTTGAATGTTTATCTCCTACGGAAAGAGCAGTATTTCTCTTACGCGAAGTGTTCGATTACAGTTACGATGATATTGCCAAAACTGTTGGTAGAAGTGTTTCAAATTGCCGTCAAATTGTACATCGCGCTAATCACCACCTTGTGCTACGCAGACCAGCGATCAGTCTAGATTCTCATGCGAATAATATCCTGTTAAAACGGTTTCTTGACTATTGGAATCAAGGGGATTTGCAGTCGCTCATTGCGTTGATGGCAGAAGACATAACTTTCTGGTCAGATGGAGGGGGCAAGACAATTGCAGCCCAGAAACCGCTACATGGTTGTATAAAGGTAGCTCGATTTTTATTAGCAATTCGACGCAGCCAATTGACCCCTACAATGGTTCCTCAAATTGTCACAATTAATGGACAGCCTGGAATCATCAATCTCGTCAATGAAAAGCTCCATAGCGTTTTTAGCTTTGATATTACAAATGAGCAGATCCAGTCAATTTTTGCAGTGGTCAACCCAGAAAAGCTAAAAGGTATTAAGCAGGGGTGCGATCGCATCTCATATTGGTAAACGAATCGCGCCCCTAATCAGCTTTTAGAAACTTTATAACACCGAACTGGTAGATGGTTGTGGCTCCGCATTCACCGGAAAACTTGTTTCAACTGCGACTGATTTTTGTTTGGGCATCAAGCGTTTGCCAAACTTCACGTAGACAGCAGGAATAACCAACAAAGTCAGCGCTGTAGAGGTAAACAAACCGCCTAGCACCACAATTGCTAAGGGTTGCAGAATTTCGTTTCCGGCTCCACTGGCGATCGCTAACGGCAGCATCCCCAGTGCGGAAGTGAGCGCCGTCATTAGAATAGCGTTTACTCGCTCCAGAGAGCCGTTGACAATGACATCTTGGATGTGCATCCCTTGAGCAAACTTGTTGTTATAGTTGTCTACTAACAACAAACCGTTGCGGACGGCAACGCCGAATAAGGTGATGAATCCGATCAAAGACGCGATTGAAATTACACCGCCAGTCAAGGCGATGGAAACAATGCCACCCACTAGCGCCAACGGTAGATTGATCATAATGGCGATCGTGGCAGGGAGTGACTTCACCGAAAAGAACATCAGCACCGCAATGGCGATCGTAGCTAGGATACTAAATACTAGCAAGTTATTGCTGGCACGTTGTTCCGATTTAAACTGTCCGCCGTACTGGATAAAATAGCCATTGGGCAACTGCACTTTTTGCCGAATTTGAGCTTGAATATCGCTCACCACGCTGCCCAGATCGCGTTCCGCCACGTTTGCTGAAACAACAATCAACCGCGACACATTTTCCCGATTCACCACATTGGCTCCCATACCGTAATCTACAGTGGCGACGGTACTCAACGAAATGGTTTGCCCAGTGGGAGTGAAGAGGGGAATGGCGCGAATGGCATCTAAATTGTTGCGAGCACTCTCTGCCAGTGCAACAGAAATATCGATCAGTTGCTGGTTCTCTGCCACTTGTGACACCACGCGTCCGTTGAGAGCAGTTTCCACCACGCCTGATAATTGCTCCATACTCAAGCCATAAGTAGCCGCTGCTGCGCGATTGTATTGGATTTGCACCTGACGGATTGGCAGTTGGGGTTCAAGCTGTAAGTCTACAACTCCACCAATGGGCTGGATGATATCCCGTACCTGTTCGCCGATCCGTCGCAGTTCGGTCAAGTCTGGACCAAAGATTTTCACGGCGATCGCGCTTCTTACCCCAGACAGCACTTCATCCATGCGGTGGGAAATAAACCCGCCAATGTTAGGTGCAACACCAGGCAATTTGAGGAACGCTTCACGCAGTTGTTTCACGCTGGCTTCTCGGTCTTGCATCGCCAGGTCGCTGAGTTCCACATCGACGTGTGCCATATTGACACCCGCACCATCTGCGTCACCAGGAGTGCGTCCTGCTCGCACCTGCACCCACTCATACAGGGGATTATCCTTAAGTGAATTGGAAAGCGCGATGCCTGCCCGATTAGTCATATCCAGCGAAACGCCGGGGAACAACACCATCGAGTTGACCATCGATTTTTCTTGGAATTCTGGCAGAAACACCCGTCCCAAAGAGGGAACGATCGCAAAAGCAGCAACTAAGGCAGCCAGCGCCAAACCTAGAATGATTTGGGGCGATCGCAGCGATAGGTTCAGCAGGGGACGATACAGCCGTTCTGCCCATCGTGAAATGAATGTGCCTTGCTGAGGCAGGGTTTGATTCGCCAGCAGAATGGCACAAAGGGCAGGAGAGAGGGTCATGGCGACCAGTGTAGAAGCCGCAATCGAGAGCAAATAAGCTAATCCCATCGGCGCAAAAATCCGTCCTTCTACGCCAGTCAAACTGAAGATTGGCGCAAACACGACAACGATAATCACTGTAGAAAAAATCACCGCCAGCCGCACTTCCACAGACGTATCATACACAACCTGGAACGGGTGCTTAGGGTTGCCCTGTGCCTGATTGGTTCGGAGTCCGCGATAGCAGTTTTCCATATCGACGATTGAATCATCTACTACCGATCCAATAGCAACCACTAACCCACCCAGCGTCATGGTATTGATGCCTAAACCAAAGGCTTTCATAAGCATCAACCCGATTAACAAGGACAGCGGAATTGCGCTCAGGGTAATTACCGCTGTGCGCCAATTCATCAAAAATAGCAACATAATCACCGAAACGATAATGATGCCTTCAATCAGAGAACCACTGACATTGCCAATAGCAGAATCAATAAAATTAGATTGGCGAAACGTTTGCGCTATTTGCACATCAGGGGGAAAATTCGGCTGCAACGATTGCATCACTGCTTCCACGGCTTTGGTGACAGTAGGTGTATCGACATCGGGCTGTTTATTAATCATCAGTACCACCGCAGGCTGCCCATTAAAGCTGGCATCTCCTCGCTTCAGGGCTGCTCCGGTTTTGACTACCGCCACATCTTTAAGAAAAACTGGCTTGCTATCCTGAACTTTCACGACAGATTCTTGCAGATCGGCGCTCGATTTCACCTGCCCAATGCCGCGCACCAATAGTTCTTGACCACCGCCAATTAGAAAACCGCCTGGGGCATTAGAATTTGCACCTCTAGCTGCATTGGTGACTTCGGTGAGGGAAACATTGCGTGATCGCAGCTTTTCTGGATCAACTAGTACCTGTTCTTGACGCTCATCTCCACCGTAGATTGTGACATCGGTGACTCCTGGCACGGACAAAATTTGATTGCTGAGCGTACTATCAACTAAACGACGCAGATCCATCAGCGACGTTTTTCCCTGTCCATTGACAGTGAAGGCATATTGCAAAATCGTACCCAATGGCGATGCTAGGGGTGAAATCTCTGGCGAATGCACACCTTCAGGAAGCTGATTTGTCACCTGTTGCAGCCGTTCTGTCACGGCTTGCCGCGCTTGGTAAATATCGGCATCCTGGTCAAACACCACCTGCACCATCGACAGCCCCACCTTGGAGGATGACCGCACAGTTGTCACACCTGGCAAGCCATTCACCGCACTTTCAATCGGTACAGTAATTTGCGACTCTACTTCCTCGGGAGCGAGTCCAGTCGCTTCGGTGTGAATATCGACTTGGGGTGGGGCGAATTCGGGAAACACATCTAGCGGCATTTGGGTGGCACTGAAGACTCCCCAGACCGTCACTAAAATGGCACAGACGACGATGAACCACCGCTGAGCTATCGAGTTTTTGAGCGTCTGATTTAGAATCGAGTTAAACATCTTAAATTAGAAGCCCCCTTTCTTGTTAGAAAAGATGTTCTTCTTTTTGCGACTGCCACTCATAACGGCGATCGCCCCTACCAACAGCGCTGCTCCTCCACCGGCTGCGGCTACAATCCCTATAGGGAATCCGCTCGGTTGCGGAGTCGTTTCACTAGACTGTGAGACGAGATTACCAGCATCATCGTGGCTATGAGGGATTCCTTGAGCATCTGCCTGAGCATGGGCTGTACTAGTTTGGGGAGAGGCGATTGCGGTTGGACTAGCGGCTGCATTGGCAGTTTGAGTTTTGCGCGATTCTGCATAGAGCGACAAACTTCCTTGCGTGACAAGTTTTTCCCCAACTGACAATCCTTGAGTTACCTCGATCAGGTCGCCCTGAGTTGCGCCAGTTGTGATGGGAACAGGCTCATAAAAATTCTCATACTGCACGAAGACGAGTTGCTTACCGTTAGCATCGACCAATGCTGTGATAGGCACCATAACAGCGGCGCTACCATCTGCGGCTGGCTCAATTGGCGTAACCATAATACCCGACATCTGATCGGTTTCAGCATTGACTTGTACGCGCTGAACACCGCCCTCTGCCTGAAATTCATCGCCATGCCCAACGTGAGCAAACCCAGCGCTGGGTACGCTGATAGCCAAACCAACAGCAATAATGGAACTAATAAATAGAGCGGATTTCATAATACTTCCTCACAAAGACGCGGGGCTAAACCAAAATCTTCCATAGTCTGCCAAAGAGCAGATGAAAATCAGGTGAAATGGCAGCGGTTTCTGTAAAATCAAGTTTGTGGTTAATTTCATTGGGGCTATGCGAGTTTTGCTAGTAGAAGACGAAGCGGATTTGGGAATAGCCATTAAGCAAGTCTTAGTGAGCGAAAAATACGTAGTAGATTGGGTGCCAGACGGCTCTCAGGCATGGCATTGTCTTGAAAGCCAGTGGACAGATTACACGGTGGCGATCGTCGATTGGCTACTACCAGAGCTATCAGGGCTAGAGTTATGCCAGCGGCTCAGAATGCACCAAAACCCCTTACCAGTGCTGATGCTCACCGCCCTGGGACAACCTGAAAACCGGATTGCCGGACTCGATGCTGGAGCCGATGATTACTTGGTCAAGCCATTTGTGATGGAAGAACTGCTGGCACGGTTACGGGCACTTCAGCGGCGATCACCTCAACTTCAACCTCAAAACCTCAGTATCGGTGCATTCACGCTAGATTATGCTAATAATGCCCTGTGCAGCGAACTAGCTCAGCCTCCTCAAGCGATTCCTTTAACCGTCAAGGAATTTCAAATCCTCGCCTATCTGATGCAAAATTCTAATCGCATCATTTCAGGTAGCAAAATTCGGCATCAACTCTGGGATCTAGAAGAGGAACCGATCAGCAATGTGGTTGCAGCACAAATGCGGTTATTGCGACGCAAGTTAGCCAGCTATGGTTGCAACTGCCCGATCGAAACTATTCCAGGTCAGGGCTATCGATTCAACACAGCCTTGTGAACAGCCACCAGCTTTTTCGTCGCAGTCGTACCCGTCTAGCACTCTGGTATGCGCTCGTCATGGGGATAATTTTAAGCCTGTCTTGGTTCGGGATGTACCGAGCGCTCGTTCAAGCAAACTGGGCAGCGCTAGAACGAGAAATTGAGTCGATCGCTGGAACGCTGCATGACAGTCTGGAACCTAGGCTATCTGCTTCAGAAGATCCGGCAGTTGTTTTACAGCGAATTTTTCCTGAACTATGTTTAGTAGGTCAATTTTGTAATATCAGTTCCACCTTAATTCAGCGCCATACAATCGGCATTAGCGATCGGAGTACCTACTACATTCGCTTGTTCGATCACCACGGCAAACTACTTGCTTTTTCACCTAATCAACCGCCGCCGCTTCCTCAGACTTTCAACCCTGCTCCGTGGCAAACATTTCGCACTACTGATAGGACTCGCTATCTCCAATTCACGACAATTTTGCACAGTGCTAATGCGAAACATCAGGCGGCTCAAACAACTAATTATCCATCCTGGGGCTATCTGCAAATCGGACGTACTTTAGCACCCTTTGATGCTGAAACCAGGCGAATGCAATGGACATTTATTATTGGATTCCCTATTGCGCTGGGTTTGGTGGTTATTTCAAGTTGGCGGCTCTCAGGCTTGGCAATGCAGCCTATTTACCAGTCCTATCAGCAACAACAACAGTTTACCGCCAATGCTGCCCATGAGTTGCGATCGCCTCTTGCTAGCTTACTGGCAACTATAGAAGCCATTTTGCGAGTTCCCCAATCAAATCAACAAAATATCCAAATTATGCTGCATACTGTTGAACGGCAAGGACGACGCTTGAGTCATTTGATCGCAGATTTACTCTTTTTGACTAGTCTTGAACAAGATTCGTCATTAAAGCCCTTTCAACCCTGTTGTTTGAATGACCTCATCAATGATTTGACTGAAGAGTTTTTAGAGCTTGCAACGGCATCAGATATTCACCTAACCAGCCGAATTCCTGATTTTGAGGTATACATCCTGGGTAACGAATCGCAACTTTACCGCTTAGTATCAAATTTAATTGCCAATGCCATTCAGTACACACCTAGTGGAGGACAGGTGAGCGCGAGTCTCACAGTGCGCGATCGCACTGCCATAATTGCGGTAAAAGACACAGGGATTGGGATTCCGCTAGCTGAACAAACGCAAATTTTTGATCGCTTTTATCGTGTTGATGGAGACCGCTCTCGCAAAACTGGAGGAACAGGATTGGGGTTGGCGATTGCACTGGCAATTGCCCAAAAACATCAAGCCCATCTCAGTGTTGAAAGTCTAGTAGGACAAGGGAGCATTTTTACTTTAGAAATGGTAATTACAAACCATAGAACATTTAGGCACGATTGAAGCAAGATTTGAAGAATTCTCTTGTTTGTCAAGAATTTTGCTCTTGTAGATGCTCTGAAACCTCCTGATAAAGGCTGATGATATGCTGGTCGGCCAGACTGTAATAGACATTACGTCCTTCCCTGCGATATTTCACCAGGTGTTGTGATCGCAAAATTCGTAATTGGTGTGATACCGCAGACTCACTTACCTTCACAGCAGCCGCTAAATCACAGACACATAGTTCTCGATTCGCTAACGCAGACATCAACCGCAAACGATTTGGATCGGCCAATGCATTAAAAAACTCTGCCATCTGTTGCGCCTTGTCAACAGGCATAATTTCTGGTTGAACCTGACGCACTTGCTCAAGATGAACGAGATGAGCGTCGCAACTGGGCATATCTTCATTATTCTGAGAAGACTCCGATTTTGGTGACAATTTGCTCATAGGGGTTAAACTTAGCAGCTAAAAGCAGGGTGCAGGCTCAGTGTAGGTAAATGATTCTCATTCTAACACCTGAAATATATGAAGATATATTCAGATATTTCAGAATTCGTGTTAAAGTTCAGAAAAGTTCCTCTGTAACTGCGTAATGAAATCCCTATGAATCAAATTCCGTCGCTTAAAACTCAGCAGATGCAGATCGGCGGCATGGACTGTGCAAGCTGTGCGGTAAAAATTGAAATAGCCTTGGAACGCTTAGCAGGTGTAGTTGAAGTATCTGTGAGCGCTGCAACTGAACGTTTGACAGTCTCCTACAACCCGCAAAAGGTGACTGAGGCAGACATCAGAAATCGAGTGGTGAGGTTGGGATATACCGTAGCAGTTGAGCAGCCCGCATTAAGCCGAACGATGGATATCATCGTGGGGGGCATGGATTGTCCCTCCTGTGTCGATAAAATTTCGACATCCCTCGAAAAATTGTCAGGTGTTACAGAAGCATCTGTCAATTTTGTTACTGGCAAGTTACGGGTCTCCTATAATCCGCAGCAGGTGAATGAAACAACCCTTCGCGATCGCATCACTGCTTTGGGTTATACCGTTATCACTCCCACACCGAAGCCTCACTCTGAGACACACGACCATGAGCACAATCGCGGGCATAGTCATGGCACGGGTGAGTTTAATCTCAAGGCAGAAATTGTTCCTGTGCTTTTAGTTGTGGCGCTTTTAGCTGGAGGAGTGATTTTTGAGGAGTCTTTGCACAACACACCTTATAGTTTGGGAGAATATGCGGTATTCATCCCTGCTTACCTAGTAAGTGGTTGGACTGTATTGAAGACAGCTGGACGTAATATTGTACGCGGGCAAGTGTTTGACGAAAACTTTTTAATGACCATTGCGACTTTGGGTGCGATCGCCATTCACCAACTCCCCGAAGCCGTCGCCGTCATGCTGTTCTTTCGGGTTGGAGAACTATTTCAAGAATACTCTGTCGGGCGATCGCGCCGCTCTATCAAATCACTGTTAGAAGTTCGCCCTGACACTGCCAATCTCAAAGTTAATGGTACAGTCAAAGTTGTTTCTCCAGAAACAGTCAGGGTGGGAGATATAATTCTGATTAAGCCAGGAGAAAAAATTCCTCTGGATGGTGAAGTTCTAGAGGGTAATTCGCAGCTTGACACCTCAGCTTTAACAGGAGAAGCAGTTCCCCGTACGGTAAAAACCGGAGAAACAGTTTTAGCAGGGATGATTAACCGGACGGGGGTACTGACTGTTCGAGTCACGAAACTGTTTGGTGAATCGTCGATCGCCAAGATTCTCGATTTGGTCGAAAATGCGACCAGTAAGAAAGCAGCAACGGAGAAATTTATCACTCGTTTTGCCCGCTACTACACACCAATTGTAGTTGTTTTGTCGCTGGCAGTTGCCCTCTTGCCACCTCTATTCATTCCTGGTGCAACTCACGAAGAATGGGTTTATCGTGCCCTAATTCTGCTCGTCATCTCCTGTCCTTGTGGGCTAGTGATTAGTATTCCATTAGGCTATTTTGGTGGTGTTGGCGGAGCTGCTAAACGAGGTATTTTAGTCAAAGGCTCGACGTTTTTAGATGCGCTCACAGATGTTAAAACGGTTGTTTTTGATAAGACCGGAACCTTAACCAAAGGCGTGTTCAAAGTTACTCAAATTGTCACTAAAAATGGCTTTTCCGAAGCAGAATTACTAACGTTAGCAGCTAAAGCTGAATTTCACTCCAATCATCCGGTTGCACAATCGATTCGAGAGGCTTACGGTCAACCCATCGATGATGCAGATGTGACAAATTACGAAGAAATTGCGGGTCATGGCATCCGAGCTAACGTGAGCAATCAAACGGTGCTGGCAGGAAATGACCGTCTCCTGCATCGAGAAAATATTGATCGCGATACTTGCAATGTAGAAGGAACTGTCGTTCATCTTGCGATTGATGGGCGCTATGCAGGCTACATCTTAATTGCAGATGAAATCAAAGAGGATGCGGTTCAAGCCATTCAAGACCTCAAGCGGGTTGGAGTTGCGCAAACAGTTATGCTCACAGGCGACAACAAAGCCGTTGCTCAAGGCATAGCCACGCGTTTGGGACTAGATTCTTACAAGGCTGAATTGCTACCGGAAGGCAAAGTAGAAGAGATCGAAGAGCTACTCAGTCGTTCGGGCAGAGGCAAAGTAGCATTTGTAGGTGACGGTATTAATGATGCTCCTGTCATTGCTAGAGCTGATATTGGCATAGCGATGGGTGGACTCGGTTCCGATGCTGCCATTGAAACAGCGGATGTCGTGATTATGACTGATGCACCCTCCAAGGTTGCTCAAGCTATTCAGGTGGCTAGAAAAACCCGCAAAATCGTACTACAGAACATTATCTTAGCAATGGCAGTTAAAGGTTTATTTATCGTACTAGGAATGTTTGGCGTAGCAACACTTTGGGAAGCGGTATTTGCGGATGTCGGTGTCGCACTTTTAGCAATTCTCAACGCAACTAGAGTTATTCGTTAAGTCACTTAAATTCATCAAGCTTTCTTCTTTCGACACAAAAAATACTATGCCTCGTAAACAGTCAATTCCCTGGATGCATCGCTGGTCGCGTCCCTTAATTGCAGGTATCGCTACGCTTGGGGCTGTAGTCACAGCATATTTAACTTACACAAAACTCACTGGTGATGCAGCGGCTTGTCCGACAAAAGGCTGTGACATTGTACTTTCGAGTCCCTACGCGACCGTGTTTGGTCAACCGCTAGCTTTATTTGGTTTTCTTGCCTACACCAGTATGATTGTCTTAGCGATCGCGCCGCTACTCGTTAGTTCGTCACGAAATCAGATCCGCGCTCAAATCGAGGCTTGGACAGGGCTAATGCTATTTCTCGGCGGCACTGCCATGCTGGTGTTCAGTATCTATCTGATGTATCTGTTGACGTTTGAGATCCAAGCGCCGTGTATCTATTGCATTGCCTCAGCAATTCTTTCGTTGAGCTTATTTGTTTTAGCTTTGCTGGGACGTGATTGGCAGGACATTGGACTACCACTGTTTGCTGGAGGTTTAGTCGCAATACTTGTAGTTGTAGGTACTTTGGGAGTTTATGCAAACATTAATAACCCAGCGATCGCTGAATCTAATCCTACACAACCTTTACCAGGAGGTTACACAATTACGACAACTTCGGGAGAGGCAGAAATTGCTTTAGCAAAGCATTTAGCAAAAGTCAAAGCAATCATGTACGGTGCATTTTGGTGTCCTCACTGCCACGACCAAAAGCAGCTATTTGGACAAGAAGCCGTTCAATATATTTCCTATATTGAGTGCGACCCTAGTGGCATCAATCCGCAACCACAGCGGTGTCAAGCTGCTAACGTTCAAGGATTTCCCACATGGTCGATTAATGGTCAGACCGTGACTGGCGTGCAAACCTTAGAGGAATTAGCTAAATTATCGGGCTACCAAGGATCGCGCAACTTCAAAAATGTAGAGTCACTGCGCTCATGAAACTGATTGCTAGCAGATCCGCTCTCATCCACAAATGCAAGCAAGATGAGTTCTTATGAAACGAACAATTATCGATAAAATACAATCAATCATTGTGCTAGCGATCGCCAGTAGTTTGATTGTAGCTAACCCGCAAGTTGTTCAAGCACACACAGCAAATCAATTGCGCAATAAAGTTGAAGTTAATCAGGAACTCAACGAGCTTTTGCAACAAGGGCGAAAGCTTGTTCAAGAAAGAAATCTCACCAAAGCGTTATCGCTTTATCAACACGCAGTTGAATTAGATCCAAAAAATCCGCAAATCTTTTCTGCGATTGGTTATATCCAAGCTGTTCAAAGTAACTTTCGAGAAGCATCGAATGCGTTACAGCAGGCAATTAAATTGGATCGGGATAACGCCAATTTTCACTACGCCCTAGCATATTCGCTAGCAAAATTGGGAGATAATCCCGCAGCCGCATCTGCCTACCGTCGCAGTATTGCTCTTGCAGCAAATAACGTCAACGCTTATTTAGGGTTAGGTATCGTACTGCTACGTCAACACGATGACAACGCAGCATTACAGGTGCTTCAGCGCGTGACAGAATTAGCACCCACAAACACGATCGCGTATCATCTAATGGGAACGCTTCTACTTCAGCAAAAGCGGTATTCAGAAGCAATTGCCAGCCTCCAGCAAGCAGCGCAGATCGCGCCACAAGACAGTACAATTCAGTTAGATTTGGGAATTGCCTGGTTGAATCAGCAACGGATGACAGAGGCAATCACCGCGTTCGAGCGGGCTGCACAGCTCGATCAGAATAACAGTAAAATCCGGTTACAAATCGGCAAAATTCTCCAGTTGAAAGGTAATCTTGACGAGGCGCTGCGAGCGTATCAACAAGCCGTTGACATTCAACCCAACTTGATGGAAGCACGCAAGGCGATCGCAGATATTCTGTTAGAACAGCAGAATTACTTGATGGCGCTAGTAGCACATCGCCAGGTGATTGCGTTAGTACCGGAAGATGCTAATTCATACTATCATTTGGGAGTTGCTTTGCAAGCACGGGGACGTCTTCAAGAAGCGATCGCTGCCTTTACTCAAGCACGCAATCTTTATCAAAGTCAAGGCAAGAAGGAAGCTGCGCAGAATGTTGAAACAATCTTGCGCCAATTCCAAGTGCAATAGAAGCTTATGACACAAGCCAAAAATTACTACTATCAACAAATCAATTCGGCGGCATCTCAACATGGGCGAAGAATGCAACCAATTCATCTTTTGTGGATTGTTCTGGGGTTGCGGAGTATCTTTTTTCTAGTGGAGTTAGCAACTGGACTTTTGGTTCATAGTTTGTCTCTAATTGCTATTTCAGGACATATGCTAGTTGATGTGCTGTCAATTGTCATCGCTTTGGGTGCAGCTCGACTAACGCAGTATTCATCTCAAAATAATATAGCGATCGCTCCTCAGCAAATCGAAGCTTGGGCAGCACTCCTTAATAGCATAATCCTAATTGAAGTTGCGGCTTTACTCCTCTGGGGCATCATGAGACAAACACAACCACCAGAACTCAGCGCTGGTTTACCTATGTTGGTCATGGCAGCATTAGGATTTGTGGTCAGCGGGATAAATGCCAGCTTGCTTTATCAAGAAAGTCACCATAATCTAAATGTGCGTGGAGTGTTTTTACACGCGATCGCCGATGCAGCTAGTTCAGTAAGCTTAATTTTAGCCGCATTGGCATTGCTTTACTTCAAGTGGCTATGGGCAGATGTCGTTGCCAGTTTACTCGTTGCTGCACTCATTTTCTTGAACGCCCTCTCACTACTGAGAGATAGTCTCCAAATCCTCAAGCCAGAAATGCTTTGATGGCTAAACTTTACCAGACTTTTTCTACGCTTGCCCGCTATCCAGTGGGGGTAAGATTAGGAGTTTTTGTCGTTATTCTACTCCTATTGTGGCTACCTATCGCAGTTCCGATCTATTGGGTCTGGGGTACAAGTAACTTGACAAGCATAGTCACAATGCTTGCGTTGTATGGCGAGTTTATTTTTCTACTGCAACTTTGGGGGCAAAAAGTTCATCGACAAGTTCATCCGCTTGCAAGTCACGGGGTAAGCGGCACCCGCCGCAATGCGTTGGAGTTGTTAAAAGGAGTAGGCATTGGAGTCACAAGTCTTTTGTGCTTATTTATCTTGGAGGGTTTATTGAGTTGGTTAACCTGGCAATCCTCAACGCAATTCCTACCCAAAATCATACTTGAAGGGTTAGGAGTAGCATTAGGCGTAGGATTTGCCGAGGAGTTATTATTTCGGGGCTGGCTAGTTGATGAGTTGCAATGGGATTATGGTTTCAAAGTTGCTTTATGGATTAGTAGCAGTATTTATGCAACGTTGCATTTTATTAAGCCTTGGGGAGAAGTTTTACGAACATTGCCCAGTTTTCCAGGATTGTTACTTTTGGGCTTAACTTTAGGTTGGGCAAGACAAGTTAGCCAAGGTCATTTGGGTTCAGCAATTGGATTGCACGCTGGTTTAGTCTGGGGTTACTACATTATCAATGTGGCAGAATTAGTGCGCTATTCCCAGCAAGTACCACCTTGGGTAACAGGCATTGATCGTAATCCTTTAGCAGGTGCAATGGGATTATTGTTTCTAAGCGTGATTGCCTTGAGTTTGCGAATTACTTCAAGTAATTAGTTCTACTTCAATCAGAGTAGTCAAGGTTGAAGACTACAAATAATTAATATTCTGATAATCATTAAGTATAAATACAATATCTAGATGTGCCAGTAATCAAGCTAACTTATCCTCGTTTAATCCTTGATCTTCATACATAAGTATAAAAGTTGTTTTAGCTACTCTTTCTGAACATTTCATCCTAATTTCATAAACTTTTGCGAAACTATCCCTAGAGCCAATTGCCTTAACAAAATGAGATTACTTTCTATTGCAGAATAGGGGAGCAGAACCAATGCAGCAAGAGGACGGGCATCACAAACATCAGGATCATCCGCAACGAACAACACTTGATCGTCACGACCAACACGGGCACAATCAAGCCGAATCATCATCGCATAGTAAAGATAGAGCGCACAACAAGCACGCTGGACATAGCCCTGAGATGTTTAAATGGCGCTTTTTTATTTGCCTTTTCCTGACTTTGCCGATCCTCTACTTTTCACCTTTGTTTCAAGAATGGTTTGGCTACACTGCCATTCAGTTTCCTGGCGTGAACTTAGTCAGTCCTATTTTGGGAACAGCGATTTATTTCTATGGAGGCTGGGTATTCCTTCAAGGAGCCTTACGCGAATTTCAAAGCAAAATAGGGATGATGACCCTAATAGCCTTAGCAATTACAGTTGCTTATGTCTACAGTTTGGCAGTCTCTTTAGGGCTACGTGGAGAGCCTTTTTACTGGGAACTCGCAACCCTAGTAGATGTAATGTTGCTTGGTCATTGGATTGAATTGGTTTCAGTGCAGGGAGCAAGCCGTGCTTTGGAACATTTAGCAGATTTAGTGCCTTCTGTTGCACACCGACTAGTAAATGGTCAGATTGAGGATGTATCTGTAGGTGAATTGGCACAAGGAGAGCAAATTTTGATCCGCCCTGGGGAACAAATACCGATTGATGGTGAAGTAAAAGAAGGCGTGTCAAGTGTTAACGAAGCATTTCTCACAGGCGAATCGCGTCCTGTTACTAAACAGGCTGGTGATGAAGTCGTAGCAGGAGCCGTAAATGGAGAAGGCGCATTGACTGTAGTAGTGACGCGAACAGGCGAGCAAACAACACTTAGCCAGGTGATGCGTTTGGTTGAGGAGGCGCAATCTTCGCGAGGGCGGTTTCAAGCACTTGCAGACCAAATTGCTTACTGGTTAACCTTGATTGCAATTGGAATTGGTACCTTGACGTTAGTTATTTGGCTGATGCTAAATCCAGATCCAACTTTTGCAATCAATCGCAGCGTAACAGTATTAGTCATCACCTGTCCTCACGCTTTGGGTCTGGCAATTCCTCTGGTTATGGTTAATGCAACATCAATGTCTGCTAAGAATGGTATTTTAGTACGGAATCGAGAAGCCTTCGAGCGAGCGAGGAATATTAAAACAATTGCTTTTGATAAAACAGGCACTTTGACTGAAGGACAGTTTGGAGTACAGCGAATTTATGCTCAAGATATCAGTGACTTGGAAGCACTTGCGATCGCAGCCGCTTTAGAATCGCTGTCTGAACATCCGCTAGCACAGGCAGTCGTTCAAGAAGCTAATAACCGGAAAATGCAGCTTCCAAAGGGAAGTGAGTTTCAATCAGTGACAGGTAAAGGAATAGAGGGTGTTGTTAACGGTAAAAGCTATCGAGTCGGGCGTTCAGAGTGGGCAGAAGAACTGGGCTTGATGTTTCCTACTGAGTTGCAAGCAGGATTAGAGAAAATTGAAGCGCGTGGAGAAAGCGCGATTGCACTACTAGACAATAGTCAGGTTCTTGCGATATTTGGGCTAGCTGACAAGATTCGCGAACGCGCGCGCGAAGCTGTTCAACGGCTGCAAGTCATGGATGTTCAGGTCGTAATGATTACCGGAGATGCCGAAGCTGTGGCAAAAACTGTTGCAGCGGAACTGAACATCGAGCAATATTATGCGCGTGTTTTACCTCAAGATAAAGCAGCAATCATCCAGCGGTTAAAAGCAAAAAGCCCAACGGCATTTGTTGGTGATGGAATTAATGATGCTGCCGCTTTATTTAACGCAGATCTAGGAATTGCAATTGGTGCAGGGACAAATGTAGCAATAGAATCAGCTGACTTGGTGTTAGTTGAAAATGACCCGCTTGATGTAACGTATACACTTCAACTTGCTAAAGCAACTTACAACAAGATGATTCAGAATTTGTTTTGGGCTACTGGGTATAATGTAGTTGGAATTCCATTAGCGGCTGGAGTTGCTGCCCCTCTAGGTATTCTACTCTCACCGGCATTGGGAGCCGTGTTCATGAGCCTTTCTACTGTAATTGTGTCAATTAACGCGATGTTGTTGCGCCGAGTCCAGTTAACCTAATTCGACCGATGCTCTCGGTCAGTTACAAGCCCCATTCCCCTGTGGGTAGGGCGGTTGACTTACTCAAGTCCTCCAGATTGCGGATCTGAACTAGCTGCGCGCTGTAGTCTTGCCAACGCCCGATTGTAGTCTAAAATTGCCGTGACGCGATTGCCTTCGGCGTTGGTGAGGTCGTTTTCTGCATCGATGACTTCGGTTTGCGTCCCGACTCCGGCTTGGAAGCGTAAGCGAGCCAATCGCAAAGCTTCGCGTGCTTGTTCTAATGCGACCGATGCAGTTTGAATGTTGGCTAAATTTGATTGGAGAGTGTTGTAAGCTTCTTCTACTTCAAAACGGACTTGGTTGCGCGTGTCGGCAAAATTCGTCTCGGCGATCGCAATATTAGCTTCTTCTTGTCTTGCTCTAGCGCGGGCGGCTCCCCCATCATATAAATTTAACGACACGTTGGCTCCCAGCGAGTAACCATCAGCTAGACCAGCTCCATCATTAAACACATCTAGAACATTATAACTTGTAACCAAACTTACTCGTGGTCTTAATTGAGATAATGCCAAGCGTCGCTGTGCTTCGCTGATATTACGCTGCGCGAGTTGTTGTTCGAGTTCGGCACGATTGCGAAATGCTAGCACAATACTGTCTTCTAGAGGCAAATTCCACAACCCTGATAGTTGCACGGGGTCAGCCGCAGAAACATTTACCGATTGGGCGATACTCAGTCGCGATGCTAGCTGACGACGACTTGTTTGTTGTTGACCCAACGCATTAGTTAAATCTTGTGTAGCGTTTGCTAACTGTACTTCCGCTTGTAGTACAGCAAACCGAGTTCCTACTCCTGCTTGCTCTAACGCTTGGGCATCGCGTAAACTCGCTTGAGCATTGGTGACAGCAGATTGATTGATCCGGACTAGTTCATCAGCTGCTTGCAAATTGTAGTAATCATCTGCAACATTCAAACGCAACTCTTCTGTAGCTTGCTCTAATTGCAATTCACTCAAACGCACTTGTTCTTCGGCAGCACGAATTCGCGAACTTCTTTCGCCGGAAGTATAAAGGTTGTAACTCAGTTCTGCTGTTCCATTTAGCACGGTGCTGATTGAACCTTCGTCCGTTTGGGGAATGCCTTGATTTTCTTGAATACGTTGCTGCAACTCCGATTGGGCTGAGCGCGAGCGCGAAATTCCTGAATTTACACCAACACTAGGATACAATGCGGAACGTGCTTCGCGTAATACCTCACGACTGCGTTCAACTGTTAATCGAGCGACTTGTAGCTGTCGATTGTTTCGCTGTGCCAGTTCCAACGCTTGTTGTAGTGTAATTGGCTGCGTACCCTGAACGCGTACATCTTCCGGTCGTGTGGGAAATTGTAGTGGGTTGGGATTGGGATTGAGATAATTTGGAGCTTCTGTTGATAACCCTGGACTAGGGGAGCTACTGGGAGTAGAGTTTAAATTGTTTTGAACTGGAGTGCTTGTACGCACTGGTACTATTACATCTTGTAGTTGCTTAGAAAATTCGTTTGCCTGAGATTGAATACTCTTACTCGAACTATCAATGTTTTGCTGAGTAATTGATAAAATGTTTTGAGACCTACTTGGCTCAATGTTTCCTAAAGCCGTTACTGTACTTATACTTACAGCTATAAAGTAGCGAGTATAGCTCAAAATATTAATTCTCACTCCTTTTCATCCTACTTATTGATAGTTTTCGATCAGTTTTTTATGAATTAATACGCAAGCGATCGCATAGAATCTTGTCCATTAAGACTGTACTAGGTATTTCGCTACTGTAGATTTCTAAATAAGTAATTGGTAGTGCAAAGAACAAGATACGTTGTCCTGGAAAAATAACTCGTTCAAACCAGCTACTAATTGGGTTGGCAATCCGCAAAATTTGAACTTGTCTTGTAGTATTAACATAGCCACAAAGAATTTGTTCAAAGCGTTCATCAAATAGAGCAGCAGACATTTGAGCCATAATTGTTAGTATTAAATAATGGCTTTTTAGTAAAAATATTACTGTTTAGCCAGCTTAAGGTTTGAAGATTGATTGATTATTGAAGGCAACCGAATCGTAAAAGTGCTACCTCTACCTAGTTCACTCTGCACCTGTAAGCTACCTCCGTGTGTTTGGACGATTGCTTGCGCGATCGCCAACCCTAACCCTGAACCACCTGTATGACGAGCGCGATCGCTACTGACGCGATAGAAGCGGTCGAAAATCCGTTTTTGCTCTAAAGGTGCAATGCCAATACCTGTGTCTTGAACTTGAATAATTCCATGGTGATCGCTGTAATTCAACGTAACATTCACTTGACCATCTGTAGGGGTATATTGAATAGCATTAACAATAATATTAGAAACCAAGCGATACAACTGTTCCTCATCACCGATAACTTTTATCGGTCGATGTACCCTTGCCCCATAACTGATTGTTACTTTAGCTGCGATCGCTAAGGCTGCAAGTTCTTCGACTAAATCGCTAACAATATCATTCAGATAACAAACTTGGCGTCGTATTGGTATGGGTTGTCGCTCTATACGAGCAAGTAGTAGTAAATCAGCAACCAATGTCGTGAGCCGCCGATTCTGACGCTCAATTGTGCGTAAGATATTCCGTGCTTCTGATTCAGGTAAGTTAGGCATTCCCGATACTGATTCTACCGTTGCAGCAACTGCTGCTAAAGGCGTTCGCAGTTCGTGAGCAACATCTGCGGTAAACTGTTGAATTTGGCTGTATGATTCGTAAATGGGTTGCATTGCAAATCCTGCTAACCACCAACTCGCACCGCCTACTAAAACCATAGCAATTGGTAAACCCAGCAATAAAACTAGTTTCACATTAGCAAGGTAATTATCGACATCGTTGAGACTTCGTCCCATCTGCATATATCCCCAAGGGCGATTGTCTTGCGTGTGCAGTGGTAAGGAAATTTGATGATAGCGATTTCCTTTAGTATCTTGAACTGTTTGCCAAGTAATCTCTCCTGATGTAGTAGGTAATCCCTCTGGCTGAAACCCCGCCGTAGTAACCGTCTGTCCCGCCGTATTTAATAACCTTACAAAGTAATCGCCTTGGTGAATAGCTCCAAGGATATGTTGTTGCGGCTTCCGTTCTGGTAAGAGTTGCTGAGCAGTTGGTTCTACACGTCCAGGCTGCTTTAATACACTTTCAACACTATCATGTAATGTTCCAGCAACTGACTCTAGTTCTCGATCTAAAGTTTGCCAATGGGCATGAACAAGCGCTTGGTATAAACCCAGCGCACATATACTTAAGACTAAACCCATCGCAGCAGAGTAGCAACCTGCTAACTTCCAACGAGTCAGATAAAAAAGCTTATTTTGGTTCATGGGTTGCATTTAGTCGATATCCCATGCCGTGTAGAGTTTCAATCAAACCATCGTTTCCAAACTGACCTAATTTACGTCGCAATAAACGCATCTGAGCAGCTACTACATTGCTGGTTGGTTCGGCGCTTACTTCCCACAATTGATGACGAATTTGCTCACTGGTAACAATTTGGTTGGAATGCTTCATGAAATACTCTAGCAGTTGAAACTCCTTTGTTGTTAGAGGAACCACTTGTGCATTAGTTGACTGATTCTGAATACTAACTGTGCGCGTAGTGTAATCTAAGCTAAGGCTACCTACTTGAAGTTTTTGGGGTGAAAGTTGAGGTGATCGCCGCTGCAATGCTCGCAATCGTGCTAGCAATTCTGCCATACCAAATGGTTTGACGAGATAATCATCTGCTCCAGCGTCTAATCCTACAACCTTATCTTCCATGCGATCTTTAGCTGTAAGCATCAACACTGGTAAACAGCTACCCCGAAGTCGTAACCGCTTGCATAGTTCTAAACCAGATACTCCTGGAAGTAACCAATCAAAAATGGCTAGTGTATATTGTGTCCACTGACCATCTAAATAGTTCCACGCTTCAGTACCATTCAAAACTAAGTCAACTATGTATCTTTCCTGATTTAGAGTACGCTTGATTGCACATCCTAAATCTGGTTCATCCTCAACTAACAGCACTCTCATAACACTCAATCATTTTCAATAAGTATTACAGTATACAAATTTGTATCTGCTTAAGAATTGTAAGGTTTCTCCTTAAAGATAGATTGACACAAGATTATGAAATCAGAATGAAATATTAGTGGAGATGAGGATGTTAAGATGAATTAAGCGAGACAGCCTCAAGTAAATCGTTTTCAGAAAATTTGCGAAGTTCTCAAGGCTGTAGAAAATCATCTTAATAACAGCTAGTGAAGTTTATGCTTCTTCTCGGTGGTACTATTTTCATCTGCTACACACTCCATAATTTGTTGTTTGCTACAACTCTTTAATAGTGTCAAGCCTCAGAAAACATTGCTACAAAACATCTTATTAACAGTTATTCATGGCACGGACTCTTGCTCTAGTAGCACCTCCGCTAGGTTCAGCTATAGACGCGGATTGACACATTTTCCGACGATGAGTTTTTGTAATTTGCTGGGAGCCTTTGTTACATCGCTCTATGGCTTGAAGCCGAATTCTAGTAGCACCTCCGCTAGGTTCAGCTATAGGAATATTTTGGCATGTTCTTGCATGAGAACTACTTGTATTTGCAAAAGCAGTATGCTCAAAAGAAACTATACCTAGAAAAAGTGTAGTTCCGAATACTATCAACAGTTTATTCATGACAAACCTCTCTAATATATTGGTGTAAGTAGTGAAAACGCAACTTAATCTTTGGCTGGTTGAGTTGTAAGAGATAGTTTTACCAATCAGAAGTAACAACTAAGTAAAATCTGAAGAAAACTACTTCATGTAATTGAAAAATACATAAAATTTCATTAGAAATGTTTACTTTCTCTTTCTAAATTTTATGTAAATTGAGGTTCTTCACCTCTTACTTCTCTATCTTTTAAGCAGCAATCTACTACTCATAAGTTTGGATTTGAGCTGTACCAAATAAAACATCTTCTTCCATATTTTGATTTTTGCCACTTACCGAATAACGCCAAGTTTTTCTGTATCCAGGAAATGGAGTTTGGACTCCTTTCATCGAAACTGTAAGAATTGTTTCTGGAGATACTGGTCGAGAAAAAGCGACAGTAGCTTTTTTGTCATTGATAGAAACATCAGCATCTAATTTCTTGCCAGATTGATCCGTAACTTCAACTCCTCGCCTAATCTTAACGCCCTCTGGTAAATCTATTGAAATTTGTGATAAATCGCTCCCTTGAACGTGTAGTTTAAAATGATGCATAGCGCTTAAAGCGCGAGCATCATTGGGATGTGCATTGCTATGAAAGAGATGAGAAAAAGATGTTTCACCTGGAACTCCCTCCGCAAAAGCAGCTGGGACTGAATATATACTCAATAAAGTCAAAGTAGTAAGCGAAATTAGTTTTTTCATTGAAATTGCCCTTTGGAATTCAAGAGAGAAAATCATATTCTTCTTATTTACTATCCTGACAGGTAATAATGAAATTAGAATGAAATATATACACTAGATAAACAAAATGTTTATGCTTTATCAAAGCACTTTAAACTTATCGCATCAAAGCATTAATAATGATTGAATACATAATTTAAAGAATCTATACTTGAGAACCACTAGCTAAGCTAAATAAAGAAACTTTAATTCATTCTTATTAAGATAATATGTATCCCTCAAAATATTATGACTCTTGAGGTCTAATGAAGAAATAAGGGAAATGCTTTTCACTTATCTTATGATAGATTGTCTCTACTGAAAGAAAGTATTGCTCAAGACAGCAAAAAAATCAGTATTCTCAAAGTTTGAAAAATGCGAAGTTCCTATACGATTTTTGCTTCTGCACTTGGATTTAATGCCTATTAGAGCTTTAGAATGATATATTTTGATAGAAAAAAATAGGCTTTTCGCTTGTACTTGAGTAGCACAGTGGAAAAGCCCAATGTTGCATTAAGGGTGTAAGTGATTAAATACTATTATACGAACATGAAAATGAAATTAGTATGAAATACACTACACAACAGTCGTTTTTTTTGAATTCGTAACTATTAGTATAATAACCAACACATATCTACCTAAAAATTAGTAGTAACAAATTGATTATCATAGTCAAATTGATTTCAGGTTTATGTTAAGTTGGTTTTAGAAAAGCTGACAGTAAAATAAACTTCTCCTACTAAAAGGCTTTTTATGAGATAAGCATGACGGGTAACATTTACTTTTTTAGACCTGAGCATCACTTCAGGTCTAAAAAGTATAAGTGTAATGCCATCAATACGTTTGAATTCTAGCCATACCAATTCTTATGTCTTCGGTCATTCCTGTCTTCCTTGCGTAAACTGGGTAAAGCCATACACGACCAAGCAATGATAATTGCGATCTAACTCCTTTCATAGAGACTGATAGCGTTGTACCTGTACGTATAGGTTGTGAAAAAGCGATCGCAATCTTCCTATCGTTGACAGAAATCGTATTATCAATTTTTTTGCCAGATTCATCAGTAACAACAATGCGATCGCTTACTTTCATTCCCTTTGGTACATCAATAGTAAGTTGTGACAAATCACCACCCTGAACGTGTACTTCAAAATGATGTGTTGCAGATAAACGAGCATTGTTGGGATGTGCTCCACTATGAACAAGATGAGAAGCTTTCGCATCACGTAAAACTCCTCCTGCTAAAGCATCTGGAACTGAAGACGCGATCGCGATTGTAAAAACAGTAGAGAAGATTAATTTATTCATTGCAAAAGTCCTTAAGCAGTTATATTAGTAAACTCCTTATTTAATAGCTTGACATTACCAAGTGAAATTAAAGTGAAATATTAAACATTTAGAACTACAATATATTACTTATTTTGTATTCTGTTTATTTTCAAAGCAATTAATAATACCAATAATCTCTCGACTAAGTAGTATTTAATTGAGGTTTTATCATCAAAATAATTTGTTGTAGTCTACATTAATAATCTTTTTCTTTTATTATAGAAGAGAGAATTTTAAAAAAAATAAACCCAAGTGAATTAGGAAATATTATAGTTAAGTCTAATGCTTTATTTCAAGGAATATTAAGAACTCCTCTAATTTATTTTTCTTATTAATTTAATTCAGAATAATTTTAATAGTTTAGTTAGTGTCCTTGTCTGTTTTGTATCATTGATGGCAAGGACACATTTCAGTCTAATTGTGTTTAGAATTCAAAGGTAGTCCGAATTGTTCCAACATAGATTGTGTCATTATCATTGTTATGTTCTGGATTGAAAATTACAAATGCTCCTGGAGTAATTGAAACATTTTCTGTGAGTTTAAAACGGTAAAAACCTTCAAGATGATAAGAGGTATTTTGATCCTCTATCAGATCGCTATCGACTACCTTCGGTGGTTGACCAAAGATAATAGAAGCAAGATTACCTTCTTTGCCCAAATCTGGAAAAGAAACCGCCGCAGCCCAATTAAAAATCCTGGCTTCATTTCCCTCAATAACACCTAAACCACTAGCTTGTGCTTTAGCCCAGGTATAACCAGCCCAACCTGATAAAATCAAACCTTCACCTACTCCTAACTGTGCTTGTGCGCCAACAGAATCAGCTGAAGTTGCAACTCCTAATGGGTCTTGAGCAATGCCACTACCTGTACTGCCTGTGAGATTGACCTCACCCCCAGGCGCATAAGAACGGACATAAGATAAACCTAGTTTAAAATTATTGGTTGCATTAAAGACTACATTGGTGAAAGCTGCATATGCACCATCAGAAAGACCAGCCTTTTGACTAGGGTTACTAGCAAAATCAGTTGGGACTAAATATCCAGCAGCTAAAGTAAAGGTGTCATTTAGCTTAAAGTCAAACGCAAGCCCTGAACTGTCATCTGGTATTCGCAAAACTGGATTGAGACGACCAAAACGGGAAACAGCCCCATCACCACTACTATAGAAAGGGCTGACTACATCAATAAAATCTCTTGGTTCAAAACTGTTGAGTGCAAGAAAGACTCTAAACTGGTTGTTGAGTGGAAAACGGTAAAAGAAGTCATCAATAATAACATCATTACCTTCGTCACCATCAAATCCCAAGCGGGTCATTGAGGTACCAGTTTCTCCAGTGTTGTTATCAATATTACGAGCTTGTAAACGAGTTCTTAAAAGATCTCTACCAGTAAAGCTAGTATCAAAGTTTAATCGCGCGCGGACAGCAGCAATGGTATTGTACTCTAAGTCACTTCCACCAACAGCTGAATCACCAAAAACATCAGCTAAGCCAAATACAACTTCCCCACCTAACTTTGTAGTAGTAGAGAACTGATTAGCTTCTAGTTCGGCTGTTTGTGCTTCTAATGCATCCACGCGACCGCGCAATGTGGCTAGTTCTGCTGAAAATTCTTCTTGTAATCGCTGTAAAGTTGCTAGGTCTTCCCGATTCACTGCGTCTGCGGTTGCTGTGGTAATGAGTTCGTTTACTCGGTCTAAACAAGCATTTAAACCAGCAGCAAATTCATAGCGCGTCAAAGCCCGATTGCCCCTATAAGTACTATCAGGGTACCCAGCAATACAGCCATAACGTTCTACTAAAGATTGCAGTGCCTGGAATGCCCAATCGCTGGGTTGTACGTCAGATAATTGAGAAACTGATGTAACTTGAGCTAGTGCATCCAAAGCTGAGGGATTTTCGATAGTTTGATAAGTATTAGCTAGCTTTACATCTGGAGGTTGAGGTCTGGAAGAAGACAAGATATCTTCTGAAACACTTTTGATAGAAGAAGTAGTGCTTGCTACAAAAACTTGTGGATTGATGGAGTTTTGTTTTAGTGAAGTGCTATCTTGAGTTGTAACAATAGTAGAAGAGTTAGATACTAACGCCCTCACAGGTACTTCACTAGCTTGAGTGCGTTCAAGCAAAAGAAATATAGCACTTAAGAGTGTTGGGCTTAGTTTTAAAACACTCCAGAAAAGTTTCTGCATAATTTTGCTCACACCAAAGAATCTTTTAATATAAATAATGACAGTTAATTATGAAATTAAGATGAAATGATATTCTAAAAAAAATCATAAATATTTAGAGGATTTCATAAAGAGGAGTGAGGAAGACGTTATCGCTTTTGGCTATTTGGCACTTCGTTCACCAATACAATGCATCTTTTCTTTACTTGTTTAGCACTACCTACAAAGAATAAATACGAAATATATTATAAAATCTTAATGAGAATAAGACTTGATTTTTCAATTTATTAACGATTCAGTGACTAACATATTCTCTATTTTTTAATATTTATTGTTGAAAAACATAACTTACTCGAAAAACTTTACTAATTAAGCTAGCTTTCAAGTAAAGAAGAGTATATTTTATTTTAACAGTACAGTTAGACCCTATAGATTCTTAATATAAAAACAACAATCTTAAGTAGAATAGTAAAACAAAGGACAATCTTTTTAAATTAAATCTGTAGTTAAGTATATATCAGCGTATTACATATGGGATTTAATATATTTATTGATAAAACTTAAAAGGAAAAAGTAGTTCGGAGTGTTCCTATATAAATAGTATTATTAGCTTTGTTATGTTCTGGATTAGTGATAACTAGTATACCTGGAGTGATTCCAATATTTTTAGTGAGTTGAAACCGGTAAAAAGCTTCTAGATGCAAAGATGTATCTTTATCTTCACGTAAATTAATTTCATTACTTGTGACTTTGGGTGGTATACCAAGAACAATTCCTGCTAAGTTACCTTCTTGAAAAAGGTCTGGAAAAGCTAAAGTAATAGCATAGTTCAATATAGTTGCATTGGCTCCTTCGTTAGCTCCTGAAATAGCTTCAGTTTGAACATAACCAACCCATCCACCGACTGCCATCTGAGGACTAATCTGAAAGCTTGCTTCAAAACCATAAGAATTAGCTATATTGTCTGCTCCATCAAAAGGATCGTTAGCGTATATGCTTCCAACTCCTACATTACTGAAACCGTTGAAAGAGCGCACATAAGTTAAACCTAAATTGATAGCTTCAGCTGGTCGCAAGGTTAGCTGAGCGATCGCCCCATAAGAGCCGCCAGTTAGTCCGGAGTTAGGATTGCTAGCTTCGGTAGCAAGATAGCCTAGTGATAAACTAGCCGTGTTACTAAAATTATATGTTACGCCAACTCCTGCACCAAAACTACTTTGCCAGTAAATGGGGTTGCGGTTGCCGAAAGCAGAGATTGAACCATCTCCTGCACTTCCTAAAAAAGGATTTATTGTATCTACAAAATCACTTAAAACTCCACCGTATGGCTCAACCAAAACATTTAAACGTTCTCCAATAGGAAATTGATAGGAAAGATAAAACAACCCAAAATCATTTTCGGTAGATCCACCAGTATCTTGCTCGTAAACCAGTCGTGCCATTTTGCTTCCAGTAACGTCAAGAAAATCTGGAAAATTATTGCCGTAAACTGAAACAATGAGTGCGTCTTGTCCAGTAAAACTAGTTTCAAGATTCAAAATTGCTCGTTGGCTAAACGAGAGGTTACTATCAACATCGCTAACTGAACTAGTTGAGACATTAGAAGGAATAGCTTTGTTATTTCTAGACGCTGTACTAAGAGCAAATATAACTTCTCCATTAAGCTTAGTTGTAGTAGAAAATTGATCTGCTTTCAATTCTGCTGTAGCTACTTCTAGTGCATCTACTCGATTCCCTAAAACAGTAAGTTCATCTGCAAAATCTTCTTGTAACTTTTGTAAAGTGGCTAGATCTTCTTCAGGAAATAGCTCGGCTTTTGCAGTTGCAATCTGTTTATTGACTCGTTTTAAACAAGTATCTAAACTAGCAGCAAACTCATATCTGTTTAATACGCGATCGCCACGAAATAGATTATCTGAATACCCTGCAAGACAACTATACCGTTCGACTAATGTTCGCAAAGCTTGGAATGCCCAGTCACTTGGCTGTACGTCAGATAGTTGCGAGACTGAAGTGATGGGAGCTTTTTGAGCTACTAAATTCTCAGAAAAGCTATAAACTTTAGTATGGTAAATAGTGTCGGATTGAGCCATTAAAGTAGAAGCTTGTGCGACTTGTCCACCCAGATCGTTTGTTGCAAACGCAGGTAGAATTGGGGCAAGCGCTCCAATTACGCAAAATATCCCCAAGTTTATATAAGCTTTTTCCACTCTACTTTATGCCTCACTCCTAAAAATCAACTTTCAATTATTGCTATTGAGTAGCAAATTGAAAATTAAGACAAATAATCAACTAAAGCTCTAAACTTTGATCTCTATGTACTGCCAGTCAAGTTTTAGCGATTAAAGGTAAATCTACCGTTCACTTTCTCGCCCTTAATCTCAGAGAGAACGACAACTTGATGTTCTCCAGATGTCTGCCCAGGGAGCAAAGCAGCGTAGTGTTTTCCTTCAGCATCATAACTAAGAGGAAGCTCCTTCTGACTTCCGTCAGGAAGTTGAACTTGAGCAGTTACATTTGCATCGGATATTGCTTGATGATCGTCACCTGTTTGCAGATAGAAATCGATGTGGGTACCATTATTTTCGGGTACAGCTTCAAATTCTAAGTGATAAGGACCTGACTCTACAACTTGGCGACCTGTATTGCTACTATTACTGCCTGTATTTACTGTTGCTTCTGTAGAGGTTGTAGAAGGGTTTTGGGCAGGTGTTTCAGTAGGAGATGATGCCGTACTAGTTGGAGAATTTGTTGTTTGCGTACCGTTGCTGCAAGCTCCCAGAAAGATAAATCCTAAACTACTTATAATCAGTAAACTTGACTTGAATAACTTCATTTATTTTCCTCCTTGTTAATAAGATTAAATTTGTTGGTGGTGTGTTACATTTTGTGCGTCAAAGCTTTCATTTTGAATTGTTTGCTTTATTTGCTTCGGAACCAAAAGTCTACTAAATTGAGAATACAAAGCAGGTAAAACTAGTAAAGTTAATGCAGTAGAAGTAAACAATCCACCTAAGACAACAACAGCCAAAGGTTGTAAAATTTCTTTGCCTGCGCCACTACCAACGACAAGCGGAACCATACCCAAAGCTGAGGTAAAAGCAGTCATCAAAATTGCTACTAAGCGGTCTGTTGAACCTTCAAGTAATACCTTCTTCACTGGCATTCCTTGTGCTAACTTGGCGTTGTAATTTTCTACCAGTAATAGTCCATTACGTGTCGCTACTCCAAAGAGAGTAATAAAGCCCACCATTGATGCTACAGAGAGAATTCCACCACCCAACGCCACAGAAAAAATACCTCCAACTAAAGCTAGAGGTAAATTAATCATAATCATTAACATAGCTGGTATTGATTTGACAGCAAAGTACATAAGAACAGCTATGATGACAAGAGCCAGTGTGCCAAAGACAAGTAAGTTTTGGCTGGCTCGCTGTTCGGATTCAAATTGACCACCGTACTGGATAAAGTAGCTCGACGGTAGTTGTACTTGTTGTTTGATGTTTGCTTGAATATCTTCAATAACCGAACCTAAATCTCGCCCAGCTACGTTGGCAGAAACAACGATTAAGCGCGAAACATTTTCGCGATTGATTGTATTTGGACCAGTACCATAGTTAACTTGAGCTAATTGAGCGAGAGGAATTTTTGATCCTTCGGGAGTATCTACAAGTAAGTTACGAATCGTATCTAGGTTGTTACGCGAATCGGCTTGCAGCCACACCAACAGATCGAACAGTTGTTGTTCTTGCAACACTTGAGAAACAACTTTACCATTCAAGGCGGTTTCAATCATTTCTGAAAGGTTGCCAACAGTCAGACCATAGCGCGCAGCAGTAGCACGGTCAAATTGAATTTGTACTTGTTTAACAGGAACTTGCGGTTCTAGTTGCAAATCGACAACACCTGCAATGTTGCTCATCGCTGTTTGCACTTCAGCGCCAATGCTACGTAATTCATCGAGTTCGGGACCAAAGATTTTGACTGCGATCGCACTTCTTACGCCAGATAATACCTCATCCATGCGGTGCGAAATAAAACCTCCAATACTCGGTGCAACACCAGGTAATTTCGCAAATTCTGCTCTTACCTTCTCAACCGTCGTTTCCCGATCTTTCATTCCTTCGTCGCTGATTTCAATATCAACGTGTCCTAAGTTGACACCACCTGCATCAGCATCTCCTGGTGCGCGTCCAGCGCGTAACTGCACTGATTCAAATCGCGGGTCATCTTTAAGCGCATCTTGAATTGCTAAACCTGCTTGATTGGTAGCTTCTAAAGAAGTGCCAGGATAAAGCAACATGGCATTAACAAGCGATCGCTCCTGAAATTCTGGTAAAAATACCCGTCCCAAGGACGTTAAAATAATTAAAGAAGCAATAAACACCGCAACTGCGCTAACCAAAATAGTGCTGGGGAAATTTATCGAAAACCTTAGAAGTGGACGATACAATCTTTGGGAAAAGCGCGAAATCCAGGTGTCATCTTCTGGTAATTGCTGCTTAGTTAACAAAATGGCACACAAGGCTGGTGAAAGTGTCATTGCTACTAATGTAGAAGCAAAAATCGACACTAAATACGCCACACCCATCGGCGCAAAAATCCGACCTTCGACTCCTGTAAGAGTAAAAATTGGCGCAAATATCACGGCAATGATTACCGTAGAAAACAGTACGCTGACACGTACTTCTACTGAAGTGTCATAAACAACCTGAAACGGATGAACAGGAGTTCCTGCTAGTTGATTTTTCCGTAACCCTCGGTAAGCATTTTCCATATCTACAATTGAGTCATCTACCACTGAGCCAATTGCTACGACTAATCCTCCCAACGTCATTGTGTTGATGGCTTGACCAAACAAGTTGAGGATGATCATCCCGATCAGCACCGAGAGTGGAATAGCGCTAAGCGTGATCATGGCAGTGCGCCAATTCATCAAAAATAGCAGCAGGATAATGGAAACAATGATGATTCCATCTCGCAAAGAACTTTGAACGTTTTCAATCGCATCATCAATAAAATTTTGTTGCCGGAAAGTAACCGTAAACTTGACATCTGATGGTAAGCTGGTTTGAAGTTCTGCCATTGCGGCTTCAATTGCCTGCGTGACAGTTGGGGTATCAGCTTGGGGTTGTTTATTAATCATCACAACAACTGCCCGCTGACCGTTCAAACTACCATCACCGCGCTGCAAGGCGGCACCAATTTGCACCTCAGCCACATCACCTAACAAGACGGGCGTACCGTTGCGAGCAGTAACTACCGATCGCTGCAAGTCTTCGATTGTAGAAATTCGACCAATACCCCTAATTAATAATTCCTGGTCGGGACTGACGAGAAATCCTCCTGCGGCATTTGTATTCGCTGCTGCTGCCGCATCTGTAACTTCAGCTAAAGTGACATTAAAAGCTTTTAATTTAGCAGGGTCAACCAAAACTTGATACTGACGAACATCTCCGCCATACGCGATCACTTGAGAAATACCTGGAACTGCTAATAATCGATTTGTAATATCGCGATCAACTAATCGCCTTACTTCCATCAATGGTGTAGTTTCAGCAGTAAAAGCATACTGAAGGACTGTGCCAATGGGCGAGCTAATCGGAGAAATTTGGGGTGGTTCAATACCTTGCGGTAACTTACTCTGAGCTTGTTGCAATCGCTCAGTCACAAGCTGACGTGCTTGATAAATATCGGTTCCCCAGCTAAAAATGACTTTGACTACAGAGATGCCTACTGCGGAGGAAGAACGAACCGTTTCAACTCCAGGAGTACCATTGATTGCACTTTCGACGGGTAATGTAATTAAGGATTCAACTTCCTCAGGAGCTAGCCCTGGTGCTTCAGTCTGAATTTCAACCTGGGGTGGTGCAAAGTTAGGAAAAACATCCAACGGCATTTGTGTTAGGTTATAAATTCCCAACACCGTCACGATAATTGCTCCCAGCACAACCAGCCAACGTTGAACAATTGACCACTTGAGAATGGCATTGAGCATATTGATATTTCAGGAGTCAGAATATTTTTTAGTGCCGGATTCGAGTTGACTTACTTTAGGTGTCGGTTGGTGATTGTTATTTTCTACCCATATAGGAGCTTCGTAGATTTCAGGCTCATGGTGACTACTCTCCCTCGAAGCAACTTCTGATGAAGTAACGAAGCCATCATTTGGTACTCCTACATATGCTCCACTCAAATGGTGTTGGTTACGGCGATTAGACCACAGAGTACCTGCCACAAATGCTCCAGCCCCAATTGCAGTTCCTCCGATGGCTCCCACCACCCACCAAGGTAACGGAATACTGTTGCTAGTTGGCGTTGCGGGTATAGGTGCTTGCTGTTGTTCCCCTTCCTGAGTTGTACTACCACCACGTAAAGATTGCGCGTAAAGTTGCGGCGATCGCACAGTAACAATCAAATCTCCCTCGAATAGACCACTCTTGACCTCAACCAAATCTCCAAAGGTTTCACCTAGAGTAACTTCTGCCGCTACATAAGCATTGCCATTTTGCACGTAAACCAATTGTTTGCCATTTGCGTCTACCACTGCTGAACTCGGAATGGCGATTGTCTCTGCTGACGTTTGGTCAGTTAATACCTCTAATTCTGCAAACATCCCAGGCTTGAGTTGTCCATTCAGGTTATCTACTTCCGCCTGTACTGGCACTACCCGCGTTTCTCCTTCTACTACCGAGCCAATTCGCGTAATTCGTCCGCTGAAGGTGCGATTCGGGAGTGAAGCTACTTTGATATTTACACGTTGACCTGTCTTAACTTGAGCTAAATCTTTTTCGTAGATATTTGCTGTGGCAAATACGCGATTATCATTAACTATCGTCATCAGCTTACCACCAGCATCTTGGAATGATTGACCGAGGCTAGCTTCTCGGTCAGTAACTGTACCAGATATGGGTGCGGCTACAGTTACTAATCCTGCCGCATTCGCGCGAGTTCCCAGTTGTTGGAGCCGAGTTTGGTAATTAGCATTACTCAGGCTAATTCGAGATTGAGCTACCTCAACAGCTGATTGTGCGCGTTTGAGTTGTGCTTCTGCTTCTAGTACATCTCGGCGACTCGCAGCTTTAGTGAGTTCGGCTTGAGCTTGTGCCAGTTGAGTTTGTGATTCTAAGGCATTGCGACGCGGTAGTGCGCCTGCTGCTGCTAGTTCGCGATCGCGGTTATACTTTTCTTGTGCAAATGCCACTTGGCTGCGTGCTTGTGCGGTTTGGGCTGTTGCGATCTGCAAATATCGTTGATAGTTCTGACGAGCTAGGCTTAAATCGGCTTGTGCCTGTTGTAGATCTGCCAGTCCTTCTGCTTGCTTTTCCTGCGACTCAACTCTTAATTGAACTAATTCAGGACTGGAAATAACCGCCACCGCTTGTCCTTTTCTTACACTGTCTCCAGGGTTAGCGAGTAATTTGACTACCGTGCTATTTAAAGGAGCCGTTACCTCAACTTGTTGATTCGGTAATGTTTCAATTTGACCTGTAGTTTTAATTCCTACAGCTATTGGCTGACGAGTCACTGGCTCAACTTTTATTCCTAGTCGTTTAGCAGTTGTGGCATCAACTTGAATTGCGTCAGCAGCCTGATTTGCTCCGCCTTGAAACTCATTTCCATGTCCGCCATGAGCTAAAACTTTGTTAGGAGTAGCTAAGATCAACAAACTGAACATTGCTCCAGCAACACAGCGGCTTGCTGTACATTGTTTGGCATGATGGGAGACGTACTGCATTGATGACAAATATCCTTAAGTACAACAGGAAATGCTAAGGCTGGAGTTTAACAATGTGCTTGATGCACTCGCATCTGTTTAAAGTTGCTGGCATGGCAAAATCAAGGTTAGCTTTTCTGACCAAACAGATCGTTGCCTTAAATTCTACTTTCTCATCTAAAAATGAAAATAGAATGAAATTTTTGACTATGGCGAGTGTAAAACAATTCTCGCCATAATTTCTACAACTTTTAAGTTAGGTGCGATACTTACTGTTTGTACCAAGCTTGTTGCCACTGCTTCATTTGAGCAATCTCCGCTTGCTGCGAATCAATAATTTCTTGAGCCAATTTCTTAATTTCCGGACGCTGGGATTTTGCTAAAGCATCTTGTGCCATCATCAAAGCACCTTCATGGTGGGCAATCATTGCATTCATAAACCGCAAGTCAAACTCAGCATCAGCAGGTCCTAAGTCTTCAAGCATCGTCATGCTTTGCTGTTGTTGTTCCGACATCGGCACCAGTGGCTTGCTCTCATTACCGTAAGCTACAAATTCTTGAGGAGCATTGGGATACCAGTCTTGTCGCCACCGCCGCAACAGCTCATTTTCCTCTCTACTTTGAGCTTGAATAATATTTTCTGCTAGTTTTCTAATTTCTGGGCGTTGCGATTTTTGTTGAGCTTCTTGAGCCATGGCGATCGCGCCGCGATGATGTAGTCGCATTGCGTCAATAAACCGCAAGTCATAATTAGCATCAGCAGAACCTAAGTCCATAGCCATGTTATGGTTCATGCTACTGTGATCCATGCCCTGCATACCACCTGTATCCGTCATGGTGTTTGGCGATTGTTGCTTCTGAGAAGTAGTTGAACCTGCGTCAGTTGCAGATGTATTAGGGACTTGGCTTTGAGTTGTGTTTGCACAAGATGCAAGTAAGCCGCCTGTCGAGGCGATCGCTGCGAAGGTCAATGCTAATAACCCTGTTTTCAAAGAAATACTTTGTGTAAACTTCATACCTATATCATTGCTACTTAGAGGGGAGGCTTTTTCATTATGATCTCTCCAGTCAACTGGAGAGTCAAATGTCTCCATGTATACTGGCTAACTTTTCTAGAATTTTCAACAGCACACAATCCCAGCTTGTCATTTAAAAATGAAATCAAGATGAAATTTTGAGATTTAGAGAACTCAAAAGTACTGATTTTTCATTACGAAGGCGTATCAACAATTTCTGCCACACTTGATTTGTTACTTCAAGTAGAATAGCCAGAAGTCAAATATATAATGTCAATACCGTATTTTTACTTACTTCTTGACTCTCCAGCTAAATAGAGTCTTTAAAATATTGACTGAGATAGCCTAATTACTCAAAACCGCTACAAAGTTGGCTATAAACAGGAGTCACATATGAAAATTCATCGTCGTCAATTTTTTACGCTCAGTGCTGCCACTGTAGGAGCAATTCTTGTCAGTCGTTGGGTAAATCAACAAAATCAAAATCCGCTGCAATCGGCGATTTCTACGGAACGTTACGCGAACGCGCTCCCACAACTGCACAAAAGTAAGGATGGTTTGCTTGAACTCGATCTGGAAGCGAGTTATCGTCCGGTTCAATTGGGTAATCGACAAGCTTATCTTTTAAGCTACAACGGACAAGTTCCAGGTCCGCGACTGGAGGTCAAGCCAGGAGATACTATCCGCATTCACCTTACCAACAAACTTTCGCAACCTACAAACTTGCACTACCATGGATTGCACGTTACACCGCAGGGGAATGCTGACAACGTTTTCCTCAATATTCCATCACAAGAGCGCCTGACTTATGAATTTTTCCTGCCTCGTGACCATCCGGCAGGTACTTTCTGGTATCATCCCCACCTCCACGGCTCAGTGGCAGAGCAAGTGTTCGGCGGACTTGCAGGTCTTTTTATTGTACGCGGGGAACTAGATGAAATTCCAGAAATACAAGCAGCACAAGAAGAGTTCCTTGTTTTGCAGGATTTTGACCTTGACACCAATGGTCGCATCATTACCCCGAATCCTATGGCAATGATGATGGGACGTGAGGGACAACTCGTGACGGTAAACGGGCAAGTCAATCCTAGTCTAAAAATTGCTTCTGGTGGATTGCTACGCTTGCGCCTCCTTAATGCTTCCCCATCCCGCTTTTATCGATTAGCACTTGAAAATCATCCTCTCTATTTAATCGCCACAGATGGCGGTGCTCTAAGCGAGCCAGTCGAAGTCGCCGATTTACTGTTATCTCCTGGAGAACGGGCGGAAGTACTCGTCAAAGGCGATTCTCCTTCGGAGAGGCTTCGCCAACGCCAACCAGGACAATACCGCTTGCTTAATTTGCCTTATAACCGAGGCGGTATGAGCATGATGGGGCAAGGTATGAGTGAGATGATGGGGCGTGGAATGCGTCATGATATGGGAACTCAATCCCAAGCTCCACAACCTTTAGCAACTCTTACCTATCACGATTCCGTTACTTCTGTGCCACTACCGCAAAAGTTAATTAGTGTTGATTCTTTACCAAAGCCTGTACTCACCCGTCGAATTGAACTCTCAATGGCAATGGGAATGGGTAGAGGTATGACATTTCTCTTCAATGGTAAAGCTTACGATCCTAAGCGAATTGATACTGAAGTGCAATTGGGCACAACTGAGGAATGGGAATTAGTAAATGTTGACCCAGACCGCATGGATCACCCTTTTCATCTCCATATCAATCCATTTCAAGTTATTTCTCGCAATGGTCAACCTGAGCCTTATCAAGCTTGGAAAGATACAGTTCTAGTGCAGGGCGGTGAAACTGTCCGAATTCGCATTCCTTTCCGCGATTTTGCAGGTAAAACTGTGTACCACTGCCATATTCTCGACCACGAAGACTTGGGAATGATGGGGAATTTAGAGATTCGTAGTTGATTTTTCTGGCGATCGCCTTGCCTTACTGGCTTACTTTACCCAGGATTGAGCCAAAGCTGAAGCTAACACCAACAGAACTTATACACCAAGATATTGATTGTATGCAGAGAAATGTAGCTCTTCTCTGCATATAAAGATGAAATTAGAATGAAATCCTTTTACCTAATTAGTAATAAATCACTTTTACTCCATTTGAAAGATGTATTACTCTTATCAAGACTTTAATCTGAGTTTGTCTTTAGAGATTTAAATATACTATCAATAGCAGGTCTTGAAGTTTAGTCAATGTATGCAGAGATTGATATTGATTAAGCAATCAATACTTATCTTTACATACCAGTAAAAGCTTATTGAACTTTCTCTTAATCAATAAGTTTTATTTTCTCAATGCATACTAAAATCAATAAGACAAAAAATATGCACAAGCGTTGGACTGTAAAAATTACCTCTCAGCTAGCTCTAGCTTTAACACTAATAATTGGTACACTTGTTACTACAAGAATGCCTGTTAAAGCAGACGCGCCTGCACCAAGAAATAGGCTAACAATATTAGAGATTCGTCTTCTACGAGATTTAATTGACGGTCATAATTTTGCAGTCCAAATGGCACAAGTTTGCGTACAGAAAGCCAGTCGTCCACAACTAAAGTCTCTCTGCGAACAGGTAATTTCAACTCAGCAACAAGAGATACAAACTATGCGATCGTGGCTTTTTAATTGGTATGGCGTTAGCTATGCGCCGACAGCTAATAAATTTGCTACGAACGTAGTCAACGAACTTGCATCATTAAATGGCAGGCAATTTGAAATTGTCTTTATGAAGACATTAGCGTCACATCATTGGGGTGCTATCGAGTTTGCAGGAGAAATTATTGACCGTGCTTACCATCACCAATTTGTAGATCTTGCCGCAGATGTTGTTACTGCACAAGTAAGTGAGATTAATCAGCTACAAAATATGCTTCTGAATGTTTATGGTGTTGAATACAATGGTGCTGCTGCTGCTGGTTCGGCATCTGTTGATCCTGAACCTGGATTACTCGATCCAGGAGCACCTCGCCGATAATTGTATCTTTTAGCCTGGAGTTATGTTGCAAAAACGCTGTCGAGCTAGTGATGTATGCACTTTGAAGAGTTAAACACTATTTCAATGGAGTCTAAGCGTCCCTATCCTTGGAAAGACTTCGCCTATGAGTGGCAGCGCTTTTTGCCCCAATATATTTCCGTTGCATCCGCTGATACTTCTGTTAATCGCTCATCTATTGAGATGTAGAAAACATAAGAACTAGGATTGAGTGTGGGTCATCAACCGTTTACGGGTAGAATTTTACACCCCAGAATTAGACAAGTGCTATTCCACCACTTCGATTAATATTTTACTCTAGTGATACTTTAGTTATTCCTTGACTATGACTTCAAGTACAAGTGCTAAAGCAATATACTCAAATAGTGGTACTATAGCAAACCTTAAGACTGCAACTGCTGTAACTAGCAATTAATAGGTAAGTAATTCATTTTTAACTTGCGTTAGTTTTTTTGTTTAGCCAGTTTATTAGAACACTTAATAATAACAGTAAGTAACAGTATTTACTTCGTAAAATCTCATTCCAGCAGAATGCCAATTGTGAAAACGAGATTGGGTAAACAGTATCATCAGAGGTGGGCAATGCTTGCCTCTGGTTTTCTTGCTTTAGCTAGCGGTATGCTAATGGGGCTAACTGTTGCCCCTGTTGAAGCATGGTTTTTAGCATGGATCGCATTAGTACCTTTATGGGTATTAGTAGCATCTCCCGCACAACGAAAAACTAAATTACTCTCAGCTACACTGTGGGGAATTGGCTATCACGGTGTTGCTTTGTCTTGGATTACTGGTGTTCACCCTATGATGTGGATGGGAGTACCGTGGCTTGCGAGTATTGCGATCACACTATTTTGCTGGGCTGCTATTACACTTTGGGGTGCAGTCTTAGTCACAATTTGGGCAGTTTGTATGACTGTTCTGAGTCAAAGTGTAGGAACTTTCAGCCGCACTCTTGTTGGCGTTGCATTGTGGTGTGGTTTAGAAAGTTTATGGAGTTTAGGTCCTTTATATTGGACTTCACTTTCCTACACTCAGAGTCCTCATAACTTAGTTATTCTCCATCTAGGACAAATTTCCGGTTCTCTCACAGTCACAGCCGCAATTGTTGCAGTTAATGGCTTACTAGCTGAAGCATGGATGAAATATGAGGGGTCAGTGGTCAAGGATCAGAGGGCTGCAATAAAGGTCTTTGCCAGAAGCTGCATACTTTTTGTTATATTACATCTTATTGGGTTTAGTTTATATAGTCGCCCATTAATACAACCACCAGAGACTGCTTTAAGAGTAGGAATTATTCAAGGTAATATTCCCAATACAATCAAACTTTATCCTGAAGGATTGCGACGGGCGCTCGCCGATTACACCGAAGGATATATTACATTAGTCGAGCGAGGAGTTGAGGCAGTTCTGACACCCGAAGGGGCTTTACCTTTTATGTGGAGTGAGGTGCTGCGTACCTCTTTCTACTCTGCTGTACAAGAAAAAGGTGTCACCGCTTGGATTGGTACATTTGGCGAACAAGGACAAAGTTACACCAACAGCATATTTACTCTTACTGAAAAGGGCGAATTCAGTCGCTACGACAAAGTTAAATTAGTACCAATTGGTGAATATATTCCGTTTGAGCAAGTTTTAGGAGGATTAATTCAACGATTATCTCCATTAGAAGCCAAGCTAGTACCAGGTTTGCCAGATCAAGTATTTGACACACCTTTTGGACGTGCGATCGCTGCAATTTGTTACAGTTCCGCGTTTCCTGAACAGTTACGTTATCAAGCTGCAGCAGGTGGACAATTTATCCTCAGCGCTGCGAATAACGCACATTACAGCCCTTCAATGCCAGCACAACACCATGCTCAAGATACCATGCGAGCAATAGAAACAGATCGTTGGGCAGTACGCGCAACAAACACAGGTTACTCAGGTATTATCGATCCGCACGGTAGAACATTGTGGATATCCGGCTTAAACACTTACGAGTTACACGCAGAAACAGTCTACCGACGTATTACGCAAACTTTATACGTCCGTTGGGGGGATTGGCTCACACCCTTACTACTAGGATTAGCCGTAATCTCTAAATCAATATCAAGTCTGGCTAAATAAATAGGTACATTGCAGGGAATCGATAATTGGTAATTGGGAATTGTGTTGCTGAGTTATTAGCTACTTTATATTACGAGCGATTGACCAGATTTAATATAAACTCTTTGTGTACTGTGTGCCTTTATAGTTATTCTTAGTTTAAAAACTTTTAAATATAACTAACTAAAACTTTTGGTTGTTTTATTTGTGGAACATGACCGCAATTTTTCAACCAAACAAGTTGAGAATCTGCGATTGTCTAATGAAACTTCGTTGTATCATTTATACCCAAAGTATCGTTGCGATCACCCCACAAAATGAACGTTGGTTGAGTAATTTTATGAGTCTTATCTGCTAAATTATTATAGCTGTTACTTTTCATGAAATCGAGCATTGCCTCATACCAATTAGGCATATCTAAGTGCAGTAAAGCACAACTTATCGCTTCTACAGAATCTAATTTACTAAGATAACTCCACTACGTTGCCAATACTCTACTGCTACATAATGAAAAGGCGGAAAGAAAAACTTACCAAGTGGAAAATCACCACTAAAGCCTACACTATTAATCAAAACTAACTTCTCTACCGCTTGCGGATAATTCAACGCAAAATCGATTGCCGTTGCACCTCCATCGAAGTACCAACCAATTAATGGCTGATTGATCAGCTTCCAAAAGCTATAATGATGGGCTTTAATTGAGTCCGGACTATAGATAATTTCTGTTATTCTTTCAGTAAAACCAAATCTGAGTCAATCAACCGCCCATGTTTGACCAACTTTGGCTAGTAATAGTAGAAAATAGCGAAATTCTAGAACTGAACTGTCAAATCCATGCAATAGTAAAATTAGTTTACCTGTACCTTGACACACATAAGCTGTAGTGATCGCCTATTTGCTTAGCGGAGTTCAAATCAACTTACGTTGAATACTTTTAGCTAAAGCAATTGCTGCATTTTCCTTAAGTAACTGTACTTGAGATGGTAGAAATGCGGGAAACATATTTTTAAACAACTTTGATTTTGCTAGCAGCTTGTGTAGTGCTTTTTCTCTTGCCTCCTCTACATTGTTACCCTTAGCTAAAGCTACTCCCATTTGTCGTCCAGGACGTGTATCTGGCTTGCCAAATAACCGCAATTTGATGTCTTTTTGTCTTTTTCTGCTAAAGCCTCCGTTGCACTAATATAGGGGACTCGTCAGCCTATTTATGAGCTAAAATAACTGCACTGGCTGAAGGTGCGAATAACTCAATTTGCGGTATGGGTAATCCTAAAACAGCCTACAGGTGTAATTCAAATTCATTCAGATTTTGTGAAATCAATATCACCATACCTATATCGTGAGGTAGATGTGAAAGTTTTGAAAATATAAATTCATTTTTAGTAACAAAAAAATCTACTCCAAAAAAATCCTGCACCACTCAAAACATCAGTAACTTTTTGAATGATCGCTTGTGCTTCTATTAATAATTTATTTGAAATGTTAGCAGATTACCAAGACTCCTGATAGTTTCCATTTTCTTAATGGATCCAATTGCAGAATAAAAAAATGTTGGTGCATTCCACTGCTTAATGGTTAAGAGAGTTATTTCAGTTTAAATTGAATAAATTCTTCAACGATAGTTTTTTGACTATCTCCTCTAGAATTATGAATAGCATAATTTCAAGCAGTTTTCACCTCATCAGAATATGAACAACAGATTGCCCTTTTCCTGATGAAGACATAATTGGTTTAATTACATTTGGAAAACTAATATTTTGAGAAGCCGTCACTATTTCCTCTAAACTCGCTGCATAAGCATATTTAGCAGTCCGGATTCCAGTTGAGTATGTGCTAGTTCGCGCATGTGCTTACGATTCATTGTAAAGTTAGTTGCTTTAGCCGTTGGTATAACAGTGATTCCGTGTTGTTCAAACTCAAGTAATTTTTCAGTTTAAATCATGCTCTTGCTATTTCAATCTTATTTGGAGATTTTATATTCATTATTTAAAATTTTCTTTTCTTCTTGCTTTTACTAACATTGCTTACTATTGCATTTAGGTTCTTCGTAGAAAAATGAAGTTGCAACGAGTATCTCACGAGTTTAGTTTGTATCAGTTAGATTGTGTATAAAGCATATAAGAATGAAATTTAGATGAAATTCTTATATTTCTAAAGCAAGAAATTGCTCGCATACCATTAGAGAGACGCGATCGCCCGCGTTAACTTCTAACGTGAAATTGGAAAAGGCATACTACCGCCTTAGATTATGTTTCTCACTTTAGGAGTTAAACAATGACCACAACTCAATCTCACGATTCTTTGTTGGAAACTTGCATTCAAGCTTGTCTTGATTGTTTACGCGAGTGCGAAAACTGTGCTAATGCTTGCTTAGACAGCGATATGGTGCAGATGATGGCTGCATGTATCAAACGCTGCCGTGATTGTGCTGACACTTGCGACCTCTGTGCTCGTTTTATGGCTCGCAATTCAGATATTCACGGTCAGATGTGCAGCATCTGCGCCGAAGCCTGCGATCACTGCGCTGCAGAGTGCGAGAAGCACGACCACGACCACTGCAAGCAATGTGCTGAATCCTGTCGTCGTTGTGCAGAGTCTTGCCGTCAAATGGCAACTGCAATGGCATAAGGTAGCACCGTTCAGTCGTGGTTACGCAGCTGTAGCGTTGCATTTTTAGCCGATCGCAGCCCTGGTTTATCTAGCGATAGACCCAGGGTTTGTTCGTTTCAACATGAGTTGAGTAGACTCAATCATTTTTTCCACTTCCCCCCTTGACTCTCCCGTGAACTAGAGGCTCTAAGATAGAAGCAGTTACACATTTAGAGGTTTTTACACATTTAGAGGTTTAGATTCATGGCTCTTCAACTGACAGTTCCTAACATGGCTTGTTCTGCCTGTGGCGACACGATTACCAAAGCTATCAAGGTGATCGACCCCAATGCTATGGTTCAAGCTGATCCTAAAACCCAGAAGTGTTGAAAGTAAGATTAAGCAACGAAAAAAAGGGGGCAGAATGCAGTATTCTGTTCCCAACTCGAAAAAAATGATGCTTGACAGTAACCTCATTTCCAACACTTGTCAAATCGATTCTGAAGCAACCTCGCCCGCATGACTACCCTGTATTGAACTCGCGCTTATTCTTTGAAATCTGGTTGACCTTTTTACTCGACCGCAGTTTAACCAGCATCAGGGACTTGTTTTATCGGCTAAATCGGACGGGTATTTCAGTCGATATGTCCACGTTTTCTAAGGCTTGCAAAAATCGGCAAGACCAGCACTTTTTTCGGATTTATATCGAATTAATTCAGCAACTCAAGCGACGCAATCCAGCGATCGCATAAATGCTGTTTCCGATTGATTCAATGGTCATCACCTTAACCAGCAAAGTGTTTTGGATGCAAGGCTATCATCAAGTTAAATTGCTCAATGGCATCAACTTAGAGCAGGGTAATCCGAGTGAATGTCTGATTCATTTAGGACTGGGGCGCGATGCAAAATTTGCCGAGTCCGTGACAGGAATGATACCGGAAGGCGGCATCGGCATTATAGATAGAGGCTTTGCAGGTTGGGAGTTCCTCGACCAATTGAGTTTAACTGGAACACAATTTGTTGTGCGAATTAAGAACAATATGAAGACCGAACTGGATCACAATCGATATCGGGTCGTCTGGTTTTGCGATCAGGAGAGCCAAACCGAGTTTCGCCTAGCGACGAATGTGGATGAGATGAGCAATGAAGAGATTGGTGAAACGTATCGACATATCGCTGGCAGATTGAGGTGTTGTGGAAGTTTCTCAAGATGCACCTGAAATTGAACAAGTTGATCACGAAAAACGTGAACGGAGTGACGATACAGATTTACATGGTACTCATTGCGTATTTAATCTTGCAGTTAATCGAAATCTCAGCGTTCTATGGGCGTCAACTACTGGATAAGTTTCGCTACTTGCAATTAGAATTGAGTCGTCACGGTTCGATCGTGCATTGGAGCTACGATCTGCTTCCTGAGACCCTTGTATGAGTCTTGCAAGGTCAAATGTAAAGTTTTATGGCTGGATTCAACACTTCTGGTAGTAGGGGAAGTAGAAGAACATTGTAATTGCTCAAACTTAAACAAAGATAAGGGGAAGCAGGCGGCTTTGATCGGCTGAAATATACTAGGACAGTAAACAGTTACAGCAGCTATTCAACCAGATGTTTACCGTCCTGCTCCATATCCATTAAGGAAATGCCGATGAACTCATCTGATTCTCCTACAACGGCATCTCAATCTGTCCCTTTGACAAGGCTAGAACAACAAGTTCAACAATTACAAGAAGAGATCGCTCAACTGCGGCAAGAGAATGAGCAGTTACGTCAGCAGAAGGAGAGAGAATTTTCTATCGAGATCGTCAATCAACAACAAAAGATAACTCAGCAACAGACGCAAGCGCTAGAGAAAGCCAATCCGGAGTTGTGGCAACCCGATCGCCTGTTAGAAATTACAGCGATTGCTGCCAGCGCTCTACTGACGATCGAGAACTTTGATGAGGCGGTTAAGGCTGCTCTACAAACCATTGGCAAAGGTTTAGAAACCGATCGCGTGGGAGTGATTGAGAACTTTACTCTTCCATCTAAAGAATTACCTGGTTGGAGGGTGCTGTATGAGTGGAACTCACCCTATACAATCGCCCAGATTTCTGATTTGAATACGTCGCAGGGATGCTATGAGGAAATTCGAGATTGGCATGACTTGTTTTGCCAGGGGCAACCCGTTAGCTGCCAGATTGAGCAAATGCCAGAACCTTTTCGGGGCAAGCAAGCGGCGATCGGAGTCAAAGCGTTTTACCTCGTACCGATCTTTGTTGAGGGCAAATGGTGGGGGGTATTGGGACTGGACGACTGCCGTGAGGCAAAGCATCGTACTCTAGCAGAACTGGCAGTCTTGAAAATTGCTGCTAATTGTATTGGCAGTGCCATTCAGCGCGATCGCACCCAAAAAGCAATGTTGCAAGCTGAACAAGCCCGATCGGCTGGATTAGCTAAAGCGAATGAAGTGTTGCGGCGAACAGCCTCAAAGCTTGTTGGACAGGAAGACCTCGATCGCTTTCTCGAAAGTGTAATATTTGAAGTGGCTCAAGAAACTGAAGCCGTCAACAACTCAGTTTTTCTCTACAATTCCCAAACAAACACGCTTCTGATGCACAGTGCCATTCAGGAGGGTCAAGTCATCAATCTTGAAACCGATCCGCGATTTGAACTTTGGAGAACACCTGTTCCCGCAGATATAAACGAAGGATGGAAGCAAACACAAACACGCGGATATGTCTGGCACTCGTTAGAGAGCAGTGCCATGACGGGAGGTGAAATTTGGGACATCTCAGTGCCTTGGCATCGAATGATGGGGCATCGCTTTGTGTTATCGGTTCTGCTACAAGTTGGAGATGAGCCGCTGGGATTCATGGAATTATGCTTCTGTGAGCAGATGCATCTCTTCGCAGAGCGGATTGAGTTAGTGCAGACCCTCGCGCATCAGGCAGCTTTAGCCATTCAACTGACGCGACTGGCAGAAGAAGCCAAACAAGCGGCGATCCTTGAAGATCGTAATTGCATGGCGCGTGAAATTCACGATACGCTGGCTCAAAGCTTTGCCGGAATCCTCATGCAACTGCAAGCAGCCACTCTTAACCTGATCGATGACCCAGAACAAGTTATTGTTCACCTAAAACGAGCTAGCAATCTCACGCGAGAAGGATTGGCAGAAGCCCGCCGTTCAGTATCGCTGCTGCTGCAAGAAGACACGGCTTACAGCGATTTATTATCCTCTCTCCATCAACTGGTTGAGCAAATGGGGTGCAATACTGATGTCCCTATCTCAATTAACGTTGAAGGGACTCCTTACCCGCTAAATCCAGAAGTGGGAATGCACCTATTTCGCATGGTTCAAGAGTCTCTGAACAACGCGCTTCGTCATGCTGACCCATCTACGATTCAGATTAATCTCTCGTATATGGTTCAAGAGTCTCTGAACAACGCGCTTCGTCATGCTGACCCATCTACGATTCAGATTAATCTCTCGTATGCTACACAGAAAGTATCGCTGTGTATTCAAGATAATGGGCGTGGGTTTGACCTAGAGCAGCCGACCAACGGCTTTGGCTTAAAGGGAATGCAGCAACGGGCAGACCTACTGAATGCTCAATTGCAGATCAATAGCCAAATCGGTACAGGAACTGAAGTTCATATCACAGCCCTTGCTCCTCTAAGCTAAAGCGACAGTAAGGCAATGTTGTACTTGTTATCCTGCTGCACTCTTGGGTCAGAGCAGTCCTTAAGAGCCATCTGTGGGACGATAGAGAGTGAGGCTAATGTTATTTGTGCAAAGAGGAAAACACCTTGATTAATCAAGAGATTGTCGAACTCCTGGGACAGCGTGTCCAACTAATCGATCTCAGTCGTTCACTTGAACCCACAGTGAGTGAGCCAACTCCTCCCCGTATACAGCATATTTCACACAAAGACTGTGCTGAGATGTGGGAATTCATGTTTGGGATTCCATCAAATGCCCTTCCTAATGGATTGGGCTTTGCAGGTGAAATTGTTGAAGCTTCAACACACGCCAGTACTCACTTAGATGCACCGTGGCACTATGCTCCGACTTCAGAGGGACAGCCTGCTTGGACGATTGATGAAACTCCACTGCATTGGTTTGTGGGTCAAGCGGTTGTTTTAGACGTATCAGATCTACCTACAGGTTATTTGGTCACACCTGAAGAAATAGAAAAGTGTTTGAAGAAATTAAGCCACACCATCAAACCCGGTGAAATTGTTCTTTTTTGTACTGGAGCAGACGCAGTTTGGGGCACAGAAGAATTTTTTAGCTATGGGTGTGGATTAGGAGAGGAGGCGGTTCTTTATCTAGTCGATCAAGGCGTTCGAGTTATTGGCACTGATGCTTGGAGTTTGGATCGCCCCTACCCGATTATTGGTAACGAGTGGGCAATTTTTCAAGACTCAAAACGTCTGTGGTCGGCTCATTTTGCAGGAATAAAGCGGAAATATAGTCAAATCGAGAAATTAACCAATTTGAGTCAGCTTCCACCTGTTGGTAGCACTATTTTATGTTTTCCAATCAAAGTCAAGGGCGGTAGTGGGGCATGGTCACGAGTGATTGGGTTGGTGCCAACGGGAGAAAAAGTTGATTAATAAAAATGTCAGAGCATAAAATTTTAACCAGAATGAAGACAAAGACCTGCTAAATCCCGTTCTGCCTTCAATTATGAACCCTGAGCCTCAACCCCTTTGGATCTTAATCGCTGACGATCACCCTGTAGTCCGCGACGGGCTAGCGGCAATTCTTAACAAGCAGCCAGGTATGACCGTCATTGCTCAGGCGGGTAATGGGCTAGAAGCCGTCGAGCAATTTCGTTTACATCAGCCTGATGTAGCAATTGTAGACTTGCGGATGCCAGAAATGGGCGGGGCTGAGGTCGTTGCGACCGTCCGGGCTGAGTTTCCCAACGCCTGTTTTATTATGCTCACGGTCTACGATGGGGATGAGGACATTTACCAGGGATTTCGGGCTGGAGCCAAAGCCTATCTGCTCAAAGATACCCCCTGTCATGAGTTAGTTGAAGTGATTCGTGCCGTTTGTGCTGGAGCGCAGCATATTCCCAATTCACTCACCTCTAAACTGGCTTCTCGCCTCAGTATGTCAGAGTTGAGCGATCGCGAACGTCAGGTTTTAACGCTCATGACGGACGGTAAAAATAATCGCGAGATTGGTGAAGCCATTGGCATTTCGGAGAGTACTGTGCGATTTCATGTGTCTAATTTGATGAGTAAGTTGGGAGTGAGCGATCGCACTCATGCTGTCGTAACAGCTCTAAAACGCGGAATCATCAAGCTATAACAAGCAGATTCATTTGCCTAAACAAGACTAGATTTTTGGGATTTGCTGTAATTGATTAAACACCTAGCGTTTCGTCCAGGTCAAAGACTGGATGTTTGCATCGTGCCTAAAACATAGGTTTTACGGTAGCTTGACAGCAGGAGCAGAGTTAGATGTGCCAATTTTGCTTGTAAGGAAAGGTTTTTCAAGACTTAGCGATAGGTTGGGTAGAGTAGCCGTGAATTCAGCAAATGATTCTAATCAACTGGCAATTCCAGTAGGACAGCGTGACCACATCCAGGGAGGAGAGACCGCAGTGATAACCCTAGTGGAATATGGTAGTTATGCCTGTCCAAATTGTGCAGCGGCTCAAACCGTAATTCAACAGCTTCAGCAGCAGCTAGGAGAACAGCTACGGATTGTATTTCGCCATTTTCCACAAGTCAATCTTTACCCGGAAGCTCAACACGCATCTGAAGCGGCTGAAGCCGCCGCCGCCCAAGGTAAATTTTGGCAAATGCATGACTATTTATTGACTCATCAACATGCTTTGAATAACGGCAATTTAGTAAAGTATGCTTTGACAATAGGATTGGATGTTAATCATTTTCTACATCAAATGAGACGAGATGTTCATTTAGAGCGAGTGCATGAAGACATAGCGAGTGGAATACAAAGTGGAGTCAGTCGTACACCGACTTTCTTTATTAATGGGATTCGACTAAATGGTGAATGGAACCCAGAAACTTTAAAATCAGAAATTTCAAAAGTATTCTTGCAAGGATAAACATTTTGGAGCAAATGGAAAGCCATGACCTTAACGATCGAAATGACTTCAGATTTTATTTGTCCCTGGTGTTTAGTTGCAGACACCAACTTACAGAAAGCAATAACTTCGTTAAGCTCCGCTAACGCACAACTGGGTAATTCAGTTGAGATTCAGCGCATCTGGTATCCGTTTGAGCTAAACCCAGATATGCCAGAAGCGGGGATGGATCGCAAAACTTACCGCACCAATAAATTTGGCAGTTGGGAATATTCACAACAACTGGATGCCAAAACGGTACAGGCAGGGCAAGCCAACGGTATTGAATTTCGCTACGACTTGATGAAAGTTACTCCCAATACCCTCAAAGCCCACCGATTAACTTGGTTCGCAGGTAATGCGGGCAAAGCAACGGAGATGGCAGAACGGATTCTGAGAGCCTATTTCACAGAAGGTCAGGATATTGGTGATGTTGGTACGCTGGTAAATCTCGCTGCTGAAATTGGTTTAGATTCAGCGCACGTCAAAACATTTCTTCTTTCACAAGCAGGGATTCAAGAAATTGAAGCATTGAAACGTCAAGCGATCGCTCAAGGAATTCGGAGTGTTCCCACCATCTGCATTGGCAAGGAAGTGTTAGTGGGGGGGCAGCCTACCGAGATTTTTCTCGCTGCCCTGCGTGCTGCAACAGAATTAGAGAAGGTTTAAGTCCGATGATGACTAAATTAGATTACCTAGATTCAGCGGAACACCAAAACAAACCTCAAAACCAAGTGCGGCTGTATGGTCAACCCAATCTAGCAGAAGCTTACGAGATCCGCGATTTTCTCAATCGAAGTGTGGTTGAATTTGATTGGGTTGAACTTACAAGCGATGAGGATTGCCATCGAGAATTGGGATTTGCCGCCCTGAACGATCTGCGTTTACCAGTCGTTGAATTTCCAGATGGGATTCGTCTGTTTGCACCAACCATTCGTGACATTGCTCAAAGGTTGGGGTGGGTAGCCCAGCCTAAATTCAAAGAATATGATCTTTCGATCTATGGAGCAGGTCCGGCGGGGCTAAGTGCAGCAGTTTATGCGGCTTCTGAGGGATTGCGAACTGTCCTAATTGAGCGACAGGCAGTTGGGGGTCAAGCTGGAACCAGTTCGCTAATTGAAAATTATATGGGATTTCCTGAAGGAATTCGGGGTGCAGAATTAGCGGAACGAGCGCGTCAGCAGGCAGTCAAATTTGGCGTTGAACTCTTGCTATTGCGTGAAGGAATTAAGGCAGAATTTAGAAACAATCGCATTTATGTAGATATGGCAGACGGCAGCAAAATGATTGCCCGTACTAACATTTGTGCGACAGGTGTAGAGTATCGACGGTTAAATCTGCCCAACGAAGATCACTTTCTGAACCGGGGGCTGTTTTATGGCGCGGGTGTGAGTGAAGCGTCCATGTGCCGGAATCAGCAGGTTCTCGTGGTTGGTGGCGGTAATTCAGCAGGTCAAGCCGTTATGCACTTCTCACAGTATGCCAAGCAGGTGACGATGATTGTTCGTGGCAGCACTCTGGCATCTACATTGTCAAAATATTTGATCGATCGCATCCTGAATGCCGCTAATGTTGAGGTGCTTTTTAATGCTCAAGTCACGAGGCTAGATGGTGAGGGCAGCTTACAGCAAGTTGAAATTACAGACTGTAGCGAAAACTTGGTGCGAACCATTGATACTCAATATCTCTTTATCTGTATTGGTGGTGTGCCGAACACAGAGTGGGCAAAAGACACCAATATTGTGAGAGATGAAGCAGGTTATTTGATTACCGGCTCGGATTTGCTTAAGAATGGGCAGATGCCCGCTTGCTGGACACTCGATCGCGATCCTTATTTTCTTGAAACCAGTGTTCCGGGATCGTTTGCTGCGGGTGACGTGCGGCATGGATCAACCAAGCGAGTTGCTTCAGCAGTCGGAGAAGGGGCAATGGCAGTTACATTTGTCCACAAATTTCTAGCCGAAGCTTGAATTTATTGGCTATTTAGAAAAAGATGTCTCTTATGATTTCTTCAGGAATCAAATGCTACTCAATGTTTGAACTAGAAAGCGAATCGGAGTTGAACAATGAACTCTACAGAAAAATATGCCATTGTTATTGGTGGATCATTGGGTGGTTTATTCAGTGGAATCATGCTGCGATTGATCGGGTGGCAGGTCGATATTTATGAGCGATCGCAACATGCTCTTGATAGTCGCGGTGGTGGCATTGTCCTGCAACCCGATGTCATCGAAGCGTTCCAACGGGCAGGGATTCCAGTTGATTCGTTGGGTGTCATTGCACAGGAACGCTATTACCTCAACCGCGATGGCAGCATTAAAATGCGAATGCCCATGCGGCAAACCTTAACATCCTGGAATATGCTCTATGGTTCAATGCGGCGGCATTTTCCAGTCGAACACTACCATACTGGAAAGCGACTGACGGATATTCAGCAAACCAATGAAGAAGTTACTGCAATATTCGCAGATGGCACCTCTGTCACTGCTGCATTGCTGGTGGGTGCAGATGGTCCTGGTTCAACGGTGCGTCAACTGCTTTTGCCCACTTATCATTATCACTATGCAGGATACGTCGGTTATCGAGGATTAGTGGATGAAGCAGATCTTGATCCAGCGACAGCCGCTCTCTTTACAGAACGATTCGTCTTCTTCCAGTTTCCCAATTCCCACATTCTGCAATACCTGGTTCCCGGTGAGAATGAATCGCTTGTGCCCGGAGAACGCCGCTTTAACTGGGTTTGGTATGTCAACTATGACGAAACGACAGAACTGCCCCAAATTCTGATTGACAAAGAGGGAAGACGGCGAGATTATTCAGTTCCTCCAGGTTTTTTAGCTTTCACTGTTGAGCAAGAGATGCGATCCTATGCGGATGCGGTACTGGCTCCCCCCTTTCAAAAGCTAGTTGCTGCTACAAAAGAACCGTTTGTGCAAGCAATTTTAGACTTAGGAGTACCGCAAATGATCTTTGGACGAGTGGCCTTAGTTGGGGATGCTGCCTTCATTCCTCGTCCTCACACGGCTGCCAGCACCTCGAAAGCGGCAGCTAATGCGATCGCCCTCGCTGATGCTCTCCTGGAACAGAATCATCAAGTTCCTGAGGCGCTAAATGCTTGGGAACCCGATCAGCTTAAATTGGGAATGCATTTGTGGAAAACTGGGCAGGATCTCGGCGAACGTTCCCAGTTTGTGCATGGCACAAAGCGCTTTAACGGGGCTACGACTATGGGACAAGTCTGATATTGGTTTCATAGAGTAGTCCATTGAGCAGGGAAGGAGCATCACGCACAGTCGAACTAAGTAGAACGACTAGGGTTGGGTCGAAACCATAGTTGACATTGATGAATTTCCAAAGATTAGAACTATTTTAAATAGACAGACAGGTCTATATAAAAACGTTCATGAAATCAACTTCTCCTAAAAAATCTGTTCGCGATCGCATTCTGGATGCCGCCTTAGAATTGTTCTACCAGAAGGGCATTCAGCACGTTGGGGTCGATGAGATCGTGGCTCATTCGGGTGTTGCCAAAATGTCGCTTTATAATCACTTTCATTCAAAAGACCAATTAGTCGCAGAGTTTCTGCGGCGGCGGGATGAGAACTGGCGACGTTGGTTTGAAGCAACGGTTGAACAGTACGGGAAGACTCCGTTTGAACGCCTACTCGCTATGTTTGATGCGTTGAAAGACTGGTTTGAGCAGCCCAACTTTCGAGGGTGTGCATTCATCAACGCAACAGTTGAACTTGTGAATTCAGATCATCCGGGTTATCAAGTGGCACTGGAACACAAGCAAGCACTTTACCAATACATCCTCAAACTGACACAAGCGGCAGCAATAAAAAACGCAGAATCTTTAGCCCGTCAACTATTGCTGTTGATTGAAGGGGCAATTGTGCTTGCCTTAATGGAAAAGCGTTCAGATGCGGCAGGGCAAGCTCGTGCGGCTGCTTTAGCTTTATTAACTGCACAAAGCTACCAATACCGGACTTCAGGTTCAACCAAACGACGCTAGTAGGTGTTTTAAGGAGAGAATAACGATGGACATGGAGCGAGAGCCAACCTTTGAATGTAGAGGATTACCGAAACACAAACTGAATCAAGCGATCGCTTATATCAATGAACACTTAGATGAGAATCTGTCGTTAGAGGCAATTGCCACTCATCTCGGCATGAGCCAATACTACTTCTGCCGCCTATTTAGAGAATCCATTGGAGTCTCTCCTTACAAGTATTTGATGCAGCAACGCATGGAGCGAGCAAAGCAGCTATTAGAACAGAAGCAAACACTAATCATCGACATTGCTCTTCAGTGTGGCTACTCGGATCAAAGCACATTTGCAACCGCTTTTCGGAGAGCAGTAGGAATGTCTCCTAGAACCTATCAACAACAGTTCTGATATCGCCAAGAGACAACACTAAAAAACAGCAAGAATTCCAAACTTTCGCAAGAAATCTCAAGACAAGCTTTAATCATTTTTTTATAGTTACTTCCAGTACGCTGTAGTTTTCGCCAAAGAAACGGCATCGCATCTATCAAAAAAGTCCGAAAGATCAAGGATTCGGGATGCCTCAGTTTTGCTTTATTGACGTTACAAAAGATTTTTCCTAAATATTCTTGACTCTCTAGTGTACTGGAGACTTCAGGATAGAAGTAGTTTATTGCAGGAGGATTGAAATGATGACATCCACTGAAAATGTGATCGCAGGTCCGGCTCTATCTGCTTATCAAGTTGAGTTTGAATCAAAGCCTGCCGACGTTAAAGCGGGTGAGATGGTAGACCTTGTTTTTACCATTCGGAATGCCAATGGAGAAGTTGTGCACAATCTCCAAGTTGTGCATGAGCAAGCCATGCATCTGCTTGTCGTCTCTGAAGACCTGAGCGAGTTCCATCACTTGCATCCAGAACAACAAACCGATGGTCGTTTTCGTGTCACGCATACCTTTCCACAAGCTGGTAATTATCGGCTTTATGTCGATTACACGCCGATCGACACGTACCAAATTGTGAATCAACTGAGTCTGCAAGTTCTCGGAAAAGCACGTGAGTCGATCGCCCTGATTGAAGATGAACTCCCAACGAAAACAGTGAATGGCATACGAGTCACAATGAGGGCAAACCAACCCCTGCGTGCGGGTGAAGGCGTACTGCTCGATTTTGTTGTTGAAGATGAGCAGACCCATGAGCCAGTCACCGATCTTCAACCTTACCTGGGTGCGCTCGCCCACTTTGTCATCATCAGCGAAGATGGCGCGGAGTTTTTGCATGTTCATCCGATAGAGCATCACGGTGCATCGGCAGCCCATCACTCCGATCATGCAGTTTCATCCTCTACTCATCAACACACACACTCTGGTGAACTGCACTCAGTCGATACCATCACCCCTCAAATTAGCGCACATACAAGCTTTCCTCGTGCTGGACTTTACAAAACCTGGGCACAGTTACAGCGTGATGGACAGGTCATTACCGTCCCCTTCGTTGTACGGATTGCCGAGCAACAAACCTACTCAAGCTAAGTGGTTCTGTCTTTTGATAGGTTTTCAAAATTTGCTTGCCCCTCCCCCCTTGACTCTCCAGTGTACTGGATACTTCAAGATAAAGATAGTTCATAGCAGGAGGATGAAAATCATGACCTTACAGCTTACTGTTCCCAATATGGCTTGTTCCGCTTGTGGAGAAACCATCACGAACGCTGTCAAAGCCGTTGATCCGGTGGCAACGGTACAAGCTGATCCTAAAACCAAGTTGGTCAATATTGAAACGCAGCAGTCTGAAACGGCAATCAAACAAGCCATTACTGATGCGGGTTATACCGTCGCATAAGCAAAGCATCCAGAGAAATGGGGGGTAACACATGGAAAACGCAACCTTAAAACTGCGAGGCATGAGTTGTGCCTCCTGTGCCAACAACATTGAAGAAGCAATTCGATCGGTTCCCGGTGTTGAAGTATGCAGCGTCAACTTCGGAGCCGAGCAAGCATCTGTCACCTACGATCCGAGTAAAACGGACGTAGCGGCGATTCAGGAAGCGGTTGATGCAGCGGGGTATTCGGCTCAACCCATGCAAGATAATGTGCTTGCCCCCGAAGCTGATACCGAACGACGAGAACGACAAGCCGAGAACCGTAAGTTAACTCGTAAAGTCTGGGTCAGTGGTATTGTCAGCGCCATTCTGGTAATTGGCTCACTGCCCGCCATGACAGGCTTACCCATTCCCTTTATCCCCATGTGGCTGCACAATCCCTGGTTCCAGCTCGTCCTCACAACTCCCGTATTGTTTTGGGCAGGAAGTGAATTCTTCGTCAATGCTTGGAAAGCCTTAAAACGCCATACCGCAACGATGGATACGCTGGTGGCGATCGGCACCGGGACCGCTTATCTTTACTCGCTATTTCCGACATTTTTCCCTCAGTGGTTCGTGAACCAAGGGCTGAACCCGGATGTGTATTTTGAGGCAGCCGCCGTCATTATTGCCTTGATTCTGTTGGGAGGATTGTTACAGAACCGGGCAAAGGGGCAAACCTCTGAAGCCATTCGTAAGCTGATGGGGTTGCAGGCGAGAACCGCACGAGTGATTCGTAATGGTCAAGAAGTAGATGTGCCGATCGCACAAGTCGTTTTGGGGGATGTCGTCTTAGTGCGTCCGGGTGAAAAGATTCCGGTGGATGGCGAGATTATCGATGGCTCCTCCACCATTGATGAGGCAATGGTCACGGGAGAGAGTATTCCCGTTAAAAAACATCCGGGCGATGAAGTGATTGGCGCAACGATCAACAAAACAGGTAGCTTCAAATTCCGGGCAACGCGGGTGGGGAAAGATACTTTCTTAGCGCAAATTGTGAAGCTGGTGCAGCAAGCACAGGGTTCCAAAGCTCCGATTCAGCGACTTGCCGATCAGGTGACGGGATGGTTTGTGCCTGCGGTGATTGCGATTGCGATTCTCACGTTTATCCTCTGGTACAACATCATCGGTAACGTCACAATGGCATTGATTACCACCGTTGGTGTGCTGATTATTGCCTGTCCCTGTGCGCTGGGATTAGCAACACCCACCTCGATCATGGTGGGTACGGGAAAAGGAGCCGAGAACGGCATCTTGATCAAAGGAGCAGAAAGCCTGGAAATGGCGCATAAGCTCCAAACGATCGTCCTCGATAAAACAGGGACAATCACGCAAGGAAAACCCACCGTTACCGATTTTGTCACAGTGAATGGTACAGCCAATCGTAACGAATTAAAATTACTGCAATTAGCTGCATCAGTAGAACGCAATTCCGAACATCCGTTAGCAGAAGCTGTTGTGCAATATGCCCAAGCTCAAGGTGTGGAACTAGTAGATGCGCGAGAATTTGAGGCGATCGCTGGAAGCGGTGTACAAGGATACGTATCGGATCGATTGGTGCAAATTGGAACCCATCGTTGGATGAACGAATTGGGGATTGATACCAGCAGATTGCAACAACACTGGGATAAGCTGGAATACCTGGGCAAAACGGTGATCTGGATTGCGATCGATGGCAAAATCGAAGCAATCATGGGCATTGCCGATGCAGTAAAACCCTCTTCTGTCAACGCGATTCGTGCCTTGCAAAAGATGAGCTTAGAAGTGGTGATGCTGACCGGAGACAATCAGCGCACCGCTAATGTCATTGCCCGTGAAGTGGGAATTGAACGAGTGTTTGCAGAAGTGCGTCCCGATCAAAAAGCAGCAACCGTAGAAAAAATCCAATCAGAAGGCAGAATTGTGGCAATGGTGGGAGATGGCATTAACGATGCCCCTGCTCTCGCTCAAGCGGATGTCGGGATGGCAATTGGCACGGGAACGGATGTGGCGATCGCGGCTAGTGATATCACGCTGATCTCTGGGGATTTGCAAGGCATTGTGACGGCGATTCAACTCTCGCGCGCCACCATTCGCAACATTAAACAAAACCTATTCTTTGCCTTCATCTACAACGTGGCAGGCATTCCGATCGCGACTGGCATTCTCTACCCGATCTTCGGTTGGTTGCTCAGTCCAATTATTGCGGGTGCAGCAATGGCATTCAGTTCAGTGTCGGTTGTGACGAATGCGCTACGTCTGCGGAACTTTCAACCTAAAACACGGAGTTAGATGAAACGGACGAAAGCAGGAGGAAATGACAATGCTCAAGACAATAGCGTTTTTTGGAACACTCATAGGATTCGGTTTTCTGCTCGGTGTGATTTCCGGCTCAATCTTAGGGACACTTGGATAGGAGGATTTCTCGATGGTGAAGAAAACAACAATCATCAGTGGTATTGCAAGCTTGGGATTAGTGCTAGGAGTAGCATCTAGCAGAGCGGTTGCACAAATGCCTCACGACATGAGCGACATGCAGCCGACTGAACAAACCGGACAATTTCGCCGCATTGATCAACCTATTGCGAATAAAGTAGCGGTAACACTGGGTGGATTAGGGTTAATTGGGTTGGAACTGTGGTGGTTTCTGCTCAGTAAACCAAAGTCGCGTAAGGCAACCACTCAGGGCGGAGTTCAGGAGGTGACTGTCAGAGTCGATGGTGGATATGAACCGAGCCATATTGTGGTGCAAGCTGAGCAACCCGTGCGATTAAACTTCGATCGCAAAGATCCCAGCAGTTGCTTAGAGGAGGTACGTTTCCCTGATTTTCGTATCGCCCAAGAGCTACCACTCAACCAAATCACCCCAATCGAGTTTACGCCTGATAAACCTGGCAGATATCAGTTTACCTGCGGCATGAATATGTTTCGAGGTGTGGTGGAAGTGCAGTCTGCAAACGGAGGTATGGCAATGGCGATCGCCTCTGTTCCTCAACCCACTCATCACTCTGATCACACTCATCACGCGGATCAGTCTACGGTTTCAGCCTCTGGTGTTGAAGCGATAATGACACCAGCAGGAATCCAACAGGCAACCATAACCGTTGCGAAAGGGTATCAACCAAAGCGAGTCATCGTCGAAGCTGGAAACCCCGTTCGTTTGCATTTTGATCGCCAAAATCCCAGTAGTTGCTATGACCAATTACTGATTCCAGACTTTGCGATCACGGTGAACCTTCCACTCGATCAAACAACAACGGTGGAATTTACACCAGAACAAGCAGGCGAGTATGAGTTCATGTGTGGCATGAAGATGAATCGTGGTGTGATTGAAGTGCGAGCTTCTAATAGCACTAGTGATGGGAAGGTTATTGCTCAAACTTCAATACAGGTGAGGTAGGCGATGTTTGTTCAGTGACAATTGCCCTGCAACGCCCCTTGACTCTCTAGTCAACTAGAGAGTTTAGGATAGAAGAAAGAACACTAGAGGATGGTGTAGTCGGTATGTTAGTTCAACACTCTCCTAAATTGATTGGTTCAGTTGCAAAAACAAGTGGTATGCCGATCAAAACGATTCGATACTACGAAGAGCTAGGTTTACTGAAGACAACTGGGAGAACTGAAGGTGGATATCGCTTGTTTAACTCAGATGTGTTCTCTCGGTTGAGCTTCATCAAGCGTGCTCAAGGATTAGGATTAAGTCTGTCGGAGATTAAGGAATTTCTAGATGTTTACGACCAGGGCGACCTACCGTGCGATCACATCAAGGTAAAGTTGGAAGATAAGCTGGAGGCGATCGAACAACAAATCCAGCAACTGCAAATTCTCAAACAGGAATTAAGAGGATTACTATCAGGTTGGGAAACCATTCCTGAACATCCTGAAGATACCATTTGTCCAATTATTGAACGGGTTTAATCAGTGTGTTTCATGCCTAAGTCCCACTAAACCGAACACCTTTAGGGCTGGCAGGAGGTTATGATTTTCATGATTAGAGCGGATCAACTGATTAAGGCGAACCCGTTCAATAACAACATTTTAAAACCCAAACAAAAATAGAATTTTTTTGAGTTTTTTGTGAGATCATCGTGACTCTTTAGCTAACTAGAGACTGAAAGTGAATTTATCTCAGCAAGCAAGTTATAAATTGATCCAAAAGCTGTTCGACTGAGCTAAAAACCAAGTTGACTCAGACAAAATTAGCTATCTGGTACCGAAATTACATTAGCGATCGCCTCAATCAAGCTATGCATTTATCTAATCTTTTAGAACATTTACTCTCAGCTAACAGCACTGATAGATCCTGTTAGTTGCCTTTCATTCGATGATTTTGTTCCTAATCGTTATTTTCCTTAGAGGTAATTATGGCTAAGATTGCTTTGTTTTATGGAACTCAAACAAGCAACACGCAAACCGCAGCAGAATTGATTCAAAAAGAGTTTGGTAGTGACGCTGTTGTAACACTACAGGATATCTCGCAAACTGAACCTAACGACTTTAATGAATATCAGTACATCATCATTGCATGTCCGACCTGGAACGTAGGAGAGCTACAGAGCGACTGGGAAAGTTTCTACGACGATCAGCTAGATAACATCGATTTTAGCGGAAAGAAAGTTGCATACTTTGGAGAAGGCGATCAAATTGGCTATCCCGATACTTTCCAGGATGCAATGGGAATATTGGAGGAAAAAATTTCTGAACTTGGTGGCGAAACGGTTGGCTACTGGTCTACTGAAGGATATGAGTTCAGTGATTCTAAAGCACTCCGAGACGGTAAGTTTGTGGGGCTAGCCCTAGATGAAGACAACCAGTCTGAACTAACAGAAGAACGCATCAAGGCTTGGGTTGCTCAACTCAAGACTGAGTTTGGGCTGTAGCTTGCTGATTATAAATGATGAGAAAAAAGCTTGACTCTCCAGTTTACTGTACAGTTTACAGTGATGAACAGTTGAGCCAGGATCATTGCTCTGGCTGCAATGCCTTTAAAAAGATTGTGCCTCCTCGTGCATCAGGATTGCAGCATTTGTGCTAGCTGGCAGATCGAGTATCACAATTGTGGCAGCCTTCAACACAATTTTTAACCTCCAGGAGGTAAATTATGACTGTTATGAATCGAAAAACTAAAAATACGACTGCTACATCCGTTACTGTTTATCGGATGTCTATGCCTGAGCATGAGTGCCCTTGGGGACTTCGTGCGATCAAATTGCTTCAGGAGCAAGGTATGGAATTCGAGGATGTTAAACTCCGATCGCGCCAAGAAGTCGATCAGTTCAAAGCAAAATACGGTGTTGCCACTACCCCTCAGATTTTCTTTGGTAAAGAACGAGTCGGAGGTTACACAGATTTGGCAGAACGGCTAAAGGTAGAAGCAGAAAAAGCTGAGTATTCCTATACTCCAGTCGCTGCGGTCTTCTCGACGGCCGGACTAATGGCGCTTGCCACATCGCTTGGAATTCCTGGCTTCATGGGATTTTCGCTCTCAATGCTGGCTTCGCTCAAATTGATGGATATTAACGCTTTTGCCGAGAGCTTTGAAAAATATGACCTCGTCACCAAGCGCTTCAAGCCCTATGGAAAAATCTATCCCTTTGCTGAGTTACTAATTGGGCTTGGGTTTCTCTCTGGCGTTGCCCCGCTTGCTACTGGAATTGGGTCATTGATTGTTGGTGTGAGTGGTGCAATTTCGGTCTTCAAAGCGGTCTACATTGATAAGCTGGCGTTAAATTGCGCTTGTGTGGGCGGTAACTCTAAAGCACCACTGGGTGTCGTCAGTTTTGCTGAGAACGCAATCATGGCAGTGATGGGTGGAGTGCTAACCTTTTCTGCATTGTCAGAGGCAAATATTCAGTCGATGCGAAGTCTAGAAGCATTGCCTCCAGCGGTGGTGCAGCTACAAGAAGGAAACTACGAAGCTAAATGAGCAGGATGATTAGGGTTGAATTATGGAATCATCTGATTTTTCTGCAACGAATTCATCTTCTCAAAGGGCTTCAGCCCCTCCTCGTCACTTTCGCCTGGGGTGGTTGCTAGGGCTGCTGTTGCTAGGGGGCGGTGGGTTGGGAGTTTGGTGGGTTTTGGCTCCGGGGCGTGAGCCAGTTCCTGCAACTGCCCAGCAACCAGCGATGCCCGTCAAAACCTTGACCCTACAGCCGCGCCTCATTCAGGAGCGATCCGAGTTCATTGCTAATGTGCGATCGCGCCGTTCCGTGACGCTACGACCCAGAATTCAGGGTCAAATTACTCAGATTCTGGTGACACCCGGAGAACGGGTTACTACCAGAACCGTACTCATTCAAATTGATCCAGATGAACAACAAGCGGCTGTCAGCAGTACCAGTGCAGCAGTAGAATCGGCTCAAGCGAATGTGGAGAATGCCAGAGCCATATTGCGATCGCTCGAAGCCGAACGGGTATCTAAATTATCGGATGTCGAACTTAATCAACAAGAGTACGAGCGCTATGCAGCACTGGCTGAAGTGGGAGCTGTTTCGCAACAGACACGAGACCAGTATGCTAACCGCATTGAAGTCGCGCGGGCTAACCTCAATGCGATTGCAGAACAAATTCAAGCGCAACAAGCCGCCGTTGTTCGGGCTGAGAAGGCAGTACAGGAAGCTCAAGCACGGATTCAAGAACAACAGGTGCAGCTTCAGTATTTTCAAATTGCGGCTCCGTTTGCGGGTGTTGTAGGCGATATTCCTGTGAAAGTGGGTGACTTCGTGGATACCTCTACCGAGCTGATCAGCGTTTCAGAGAACGATTTGCTAGAGGTGAATTTTTCAATCCCGGCTGAGCAGGCAACTCAACTGCGAGTAGGCAGCCCAGTTGAGTTATTCGACAGCCAGGGGCGCAAATTGGGAACTAGCCAAGTTTTTTTCATTGCTCCTAACACAGCTAACACAACGCAATCTGTTCTTGTCAAAGCCTCGCTTGACAATTCTGACGGGCAATTGCGAACGGATCAATTTGTGCGGGCAAGCGTGATTTGGAATCAGCAACCCGGTGTACTTATTCCCACAACTGCTGTGACGCGCTTAGGTGGAGAAGCCTTCGTTTATGTGATTGAACCCTCAGAGTCAGGATTCGTAGCTCGACAGCGCTTAGTTGAACTCGGCAGCGTGGAGGGCAATGATTATCAAGTTCTTGATGGATTAGAGCCAGGAGAAAGCATTGTTACCTCAGGAGTCCTGGCTCTAAGGGATGGTGTACCGATTACCCCCGAATCCTAGCATCGGAATTTCTAGTATTACAGAGTTAGCTTATGTTCGCTGATTTCTTCATCAAACGACCTGTTTTTGCGATCGTTTGTGCTTTGGTTATTCTAGTGGCGGGATTAGTTAGTCTGCCTACTTTACCCGTCGAGCAGTATCCTGACATCAGCCCAGTGCAAATCACGGTGACTGCAAACTATGTCGGTGCCAATGCTCAAGTCGTCGAAGACACTGTCACTACTGTGTTGGAACGGCAGATTAATGGGGTCGAAGGCATGCGGTATATGAGTTCGACCAGTAGTAACGATGGCACGAGTACAATCGTCGTCACCTTTGAGCAGGGATATGACATTGATGTCGCTGCATCTGATGTGCAAAATCGGGTACTGCAAGTGGAACCGCGCTTACCAGAAGCTGTGCAACAAACGGGCGTATCGGTATCAAAGCAGTCTAGCGGTATTGTCTTAGCAATGGCAATCTATAGCGAAGACGATCGCTATGATGATATTTTTATCAGCAATTATGTGGATCTCTATGTACTAGATCCGCTCCGGCGCATTGAGGGCGTTGGCAACATTCTTGCGTTTGGTGAACGTCGTTACGCCATGCGAGTTTGGCTAGACCCGAATCGGCTTGCCAGCCGTAACCTTACGGCCCAGGACGTAATTAACGCCCTCAATCAACAAAATGTGCAGCTAGGGATTGGTAGTATTGGACAACCGCCTGTATCTGATGAGCAACTCTATCAAATTGACTTGCAGACGATCGGTAGGCTGAGAGACGCAAACGAGTTTGAGGAGATTGTGCTGAAAGCCGAAACTGATGGCACGCTGGTGAAATTGAAAGATGTGGGTCGGGTTGAGTTAGGGGCTGAAAACTATAGCTCGTTCGCCAGCTATAGAGGACATGTTTCAGTGGGCTATCAGGTGATTCAGATTCCAGGCAGCAATGCTTTGAACATTGCAAAAGCGGTCAAGACTGAAATGCAACGATTGGCAGAGAGCTTTCCTGCCGGCTTGACCTACGACATTCCCTATGATTCTTCATTGTTTGTAGAGGCATCTTTCAAGGAAGTCGTCATCACTCTGGTTCAAGCAGTATTGCTAGTTGTGCTGGTAATTTTCATCTTTTTGCAAGATTGGCGCACCACGATCATTCCAGCCATCACGATTCCCATTTCTTTGATTGGCACTTTTGTATTCGTAAAACTATTCGACTTTTCACTCAATAGCCTGACGTTATTTGGTTTGACATTAGCAACCGGAGTGGTTGTGGATGATGCGATCGTTATCGTAGAAGATATTTCCCGTTTAATTCAAGAAAAAGGGCTGAGTCCAGCTCGAGCTGCAATTGAAGCCATGCACGAACTGTTTGGGGCAGTCATCGCCACATCGTTAGTGCTGATGGCAGTGTTTATTCCGGTGGGTTTTTTCCCTGGAACTACTGGGCAACTCTATAAGCAGTTTGCTCTAACAATTGCCTTTGCCATTGCTATTTCTACCTTTAATGCGCTGACATTGACTCCCGCCCTTTCTGCTCTATTGCTACGTCAACAGCCTCAATCACGAGGCTGGTTAGGTTGGAGCTTTAATCGCATCAATGGGTTTCTCAATTGGCTGCGTCGTGTTTATAATCGTGCCCTTCATTTCATCATTCGGTTTAAGGGAGCCGTGCTCATCCTGTTTATCGCGTCCTTAGGGTTAACGGGTTGGCTTTACCTGCGCGTCCCACAAGCCTTTTTACCCGATGAAGATCAAGGATATTTCATCAATTTGATTCAAGGACCCGATGGCACATCCTTAAATTACACCAAACAGATTGTGGAGCAAGCGGAACAACAGTTGCTCGACGTGCCCGAAATCCGAGCAACCTTTGCCGTTGGTGGTGTAGGATTTAGCGGCAATGCTCCTAATCGAGGATTTATGTTTGCGCCCCTCCAGCCTTGGACTGAACGAACCAATCCGGAACAGACGGTATCAGGCATTCTGAATCGGGTACGAGGATCACTGATGGCGATTCCGCAAGCTCCGGTGCTGGCAATCAATCCACCGACGATTCAAAGTTTGGGCAGTGTAGGTGGTTTTGTATTTCAACTGCAAGATCGAAGCGATCGTACCACCAGTGATATTAGCACGCTCGATCAGATGAAGGGTGAACTGCTCAATCGTGCTAATCAAACCCCAGGATTGCAGGCTGTTTTTAGCACCTATACGGCAAACGCACCACAACTGTTGCTTGAAGTTGATCGCGATAAAGCGGAGGCATTGCAAGTTTCAGTCGATGAAATTTACAGTACACTGCAAACCTATCTCGGTTCGCGCTACGTCAATGATTTCAATGCATTTGGTCGCACCTATCGTGTTTATATCCAGGCAGATCAACAATTTCGTTCTAATCCAGAACATATTAGTCAGTTGTACGTGCGTTCCAGACAGGGTGAAATGATTCCTTTGAGTAACCTCATGACCATGACTCAAACAACTGGTCCGCAAACGATTAATCACTATAACCTGTATCGATCAATTGAAATTAATGGGACAGCCGCGCCTGGGTTTAGTTCTGGACAAGCTATTCAAGCCATGGAAAGATTGGCGGCTGAGGTGTTACCTCCCAACATGGGATTTGAGTGGTCAGGAATTTCTCTGGAAGAACTAGAATCTGGAGGGCAGGCTCCCATCATTTTTGGGTTAGGTGTTTTCTTTGTACTCCTGGTTCTGGCAGCTCAGTACAACAATTTTGTTGATCCACTCATTATCGTGTTGTCTGTTCCTTTGGCGGTTCTAGGAGCGTTATCAGCTCAATCTCTGCGAGAGTTATATAACGATGTATATTGTCAAGTTGGACTCGTCATGTTGATTGGTTTAGCTAGCAAGAACTCAATTTTGATTGTAGAGTTTGCCAATCAATTACGCGATCAGGGACTTTCAATTACTAAAGCAGCTATACAAGGCTCACAGGAGCGATTACGCCCAATTTTGATGACAGCCATCTCTACCCTGTTAGGCATTTATCCGTTGGTTATGGCAACTGGAGCCGGATCAGCTAGTCGCCAATCCTTAGGAACGGCAGTTTTTGGTGGAATGTTAGTTTCAACACTTTTGAGTTTATTCGTGGTGCCCATGCTCTACATCATGATTAGCAAGATTCGAGAACGATTGATACGCTCGCCATCCATCCACATCTTTGATGAACAGGCTTGATTCAACAGTCAGAAAAGTTTTAATTGAGAGCTAGATTCTTTAGTTTACTAGAGAATCTAAGAAGCAATCTTTGAAGATTACACAATGAATCGTTTTTATAGCCGTATTCATGGTTGTTCAGCACTTCTCAATCCGATTAAGGTCAGGTAAGTAGGGGGGTAGATAAACGACTCGGCACCCTGTGACTTCAATCAGTTGAGCAATACGACCGCCGTGATGAAACGTGGCGTTATCGATAATCATCCACTGTCCAGGACGCAGTTGCTGCACTAAGTACTTCTCTAGCCAAGTCAAATACTGTCCGTTTACACGCCCCTGTGACGGTAAACGGAGCAATCAGTTGATCATTCGCTTGCTGTCGCGAAACAGGGTATTTATCCTCGTTAACAAAATAAATATCCGCCGTAGGAATGGCGAGAATGCTTGTACAGTAGGAGTTATAGCTTCTTTGAGCGAACAGATTAGTTGTCCGAAAATCAGTGCAACAAATTAACACAATATTTGCCCAGTGGATGAGATAAAGTGATGGAAACTGTTGATAGCAGGCTCGACAGTGACAATGACCCAAATGGGCGAATTCGAGATGAGTGCGGCTGATGATAGCTCGTTGGCGAGCGAACGAGCACAAGAGAAGGATGACTCTAGGAAGGGCGAACGAATGCGCTTATTAAGTGAGTCCGAGCGTAAGCGGTTGTCAGTATTACAAGAATTGTTAGCGACGGCAGGGCAGCCAGGATATGGGCAACGGCAAGCAGCAGCGGCACAAAAGTTAGGGATGACGGTTCGGAGCGTGCGCCGACTGATGCGGCAATTACGCGAGGAGGGAGTGGAGAGTATCATCCGGCGATCGCGCTCGGATCGAGGAGAAGCGCGCATCAGCTCTCAGTGGCAGCAGTTTATTGTGAAAACTTATCGCTCTGGGAATCGAGGCGGTCGGAGAATGAACCCGGCACAAGTGGCAGTGCGGGTGAAGGTACGGGCACAAGAACTAGGGACACAAGAGTATCCGAGCCACATGACGGTCTACCGCATCTTGAAGCCGTTAATCGAGCAGGGGCAACCGCAAAAGCGCTCTTTAGGGTGGCGCAGCGATTGTCTGAGCCTGAAAACTCGTGAAGGGTTAGAAATCCCCATTGAATGGTCAAATCAAGTCTGGCAATGCGATCACACACGAGTCGATGTGTTGGTCGTGGATGCTGCTGGCGAGATTTTAGGGCGACCTACCTTATCGATAGTAGTAGATACTTATTCGCGCTGCATCATGGGCATCCATTTGGGATTCGACGCACCCAGTGCGGCTGTAGTGTGTCTGGCGCTGCGTCATGCTATTCTACCCAAGCACTACGAAAGCTGGGTATTTCGAGTCATTTCTTATCCTGGTGAAAGCTTATGTCGAATAACAAATTAACAGAGTCGTTAACAAATTAACTGTGTGGGAGGAGAATTTGCTGTAACGCTTTTGGAGCAGCGATTTCAGCAACGGGACTAACGTGAGACAAGCCAAAACAGGCTTAACAAATTAAGCGCATCAATTTAGCGTAGAATTAACAGATTAACTGCGCGATTGAGAAGGAGGCTAATTGTGTGGATCAAGATGAGGTCAACCCAGCAATTTAGCCTGAAATCGTGACGCAACTGAGTGAGCGCCAACACCAACGCTGGGAAGTAATTCAGGACTTAATTGCTGCTCCAGAGCAAGCAACTTATCATCAACGCCAGCAGGCAGGTGCGAAGCGATTGTGAACTTAAGTATCAGTAGCATTCAGCGACTGGTGCGCGAGTTGTCATCTTGGGGATGCGATCGCACGCCTTTTGGGCAGAGAGTGGGCGTACAACAGAAAGCAAATCAATAAATCTCAGCTTGTACAGTTCTACGAGGGTGTTGTAGTTGTACAAGTATAGGAGACCGATATACAGACAAATGTACAGATAAGCTCAGGACTGGGACTAGATGAGATACATCTAGCGAGCAATGATACCAAGCCAAGCAAGAAGCTCGTGCCAGTGAATTGCCATCCTCTAAAGCCGATAGGCTAATGGTGCAACCAGCATGTTGCTATGTAGACTCAGAGTGAGGTTGAGTTTTTAGATTTAGTTTAGTTTTTTAGGGGCGAAGACAGTTGAGCCGTAGCAGGCAGGAGTAGCGGACAGGTAAGTACTCAGGGCTGCGATTGCAGAGATAGCACCACAAATACTGGTTTATTTAGGCGTACGGTTAGTCAGCAGGAATTTAGCTGTATAATAATAGCGCTCAGTGGAGCCAGACAATTTTATACGCTTAAATAAGATAGGACTAATGCTTGAGTTCAAAGTGAGCGATGTGAGCGATCGCCCTTCAATATCAGCAAGGTTACGAGCTAAACCCGGAATTCATCCAGGTCAGGCGAGGCATAGTAGCGGAGCTTGAGCTAGCAAGCGAGGACAGGCAAGGGAAAGGCGCATGATACTGAGTGCAACAGGGCAGGCAATAGCAGAACACAGTAAGAGGCAAGGCTAGCCTTGATTGCACTGTTTAACTCAGCAAGGACGAAGGCACAAGAAGCAAGCGATCACGTTGCTAGCTAGAAACAAAGCTAAACAATCGCAGTATGCCACACCAGCAATCAACAGAGGCTATGATGGGGATGCGATCGCACTGCTTTGGGCATACAGAGAGCCAGCCAACAATCAACAAAGCAGAGGCACTCCTACGAGCGTTCAATTACTGAAACGCGAATAAATTAAAAGTGTATATGTACAGCAATTCCTACAATCTTACAGACATATTTGTACACTTGTACAGTTATGTGAGAAAACTGTATAGGTGCATTTATACAGTACAGTGTAAGTGTAAATGTAAAAGCCTTGCTAGATAAGCACTCTAGACTAGCATGTTCATGCCCTAAAATATCTGTATAGATCTGGTAAGGGCGGATAAGCGGATAATCTGGCTCTGTACAGCCAAAAATTTGACTGTATATACAGGTAAATATGAGCGTACATTGTTATATTGGAATTCCAATATAACAATGTACGCTCATATTTACCTGTATATACAGTCAAATTTTTGGCTGTACAG